>DASSEC010000228.1:0-7721 GCA_035696685.1 Candidatus Limnocylindria bacterium
CAGGTAGATCATCGCGCCATCGGCCTGGAGCAGGCGGGACACTTCCCTGACGGCGCCCTTCAGCAGCTCGGCGTCGGCCGTCATGAGCCGAGAGGATACGAGATCGTCCCGAAGACGGCCCGAGTCGGGCCCGGCCGAGCATGGACGTACGTCACTTGGCCGATCGGCCCATCGGCCGATGATCGAAGCGTCGGTGGTGCCGCCGCCCAATGGCATCCCGACTCCGCGCACCTACCTTCGGGGCAGACGTCGTCGATCGACGGCGCGCGACCGAAGCGACACGGAGATCCGTCCCATGACCGCACATACCCACCCCGCGACCCGCGAGTCCCACGCGTTCGGTGCCGCGCTGACCCTCGCCATCGTCGGCCTGGCGCTGACCACGGGCTACATCCATCTCGGCCTTGGCGGCCTGCTGTTCACCCTCAACGCGCTGGGCTATGCGGGCTTGGCCACCCTCTACGTCATCGGCAGCGTGGCGCCGCTCCCGGTTATCGCCCGCTTCAGCTGGTTCCCGCGCGTGGCGCTGGCCGGCTACGCGGCCATCACGATCGTCGCCTGGGCGCTGCAAGGCCCCTACTTCCCGCTGGCCTACTTCGCCAAGGGCGTGGAGGTCACCTTGATCGGTCTGATCGCCATCGACGTGTTCCGCGTCTACGGCAGCCCGGCAGCCATGGTCCGCAGCGCGGTTGAGTCCGTCTCCGGCACTGGCCACCGCGGCGGGATGGCGGCCGCCTAGACCCGATTCATCACCCCGGCCCGAGCCCGACCGACGTTCCGCGGTCGGGCTCGATGCTCAGGTCGCGTCGACGAGCTTGTGCTCCACGGCCCACAGCGCCGCCTGCGTGCGGCTGGCCAGGCCCAGCTTGCCCAGGATGTTGCTCACGTGGGTCCGCGCCGTGCGCTCGGTAATGTCGAGCTCGTAGGCGATCTCCTTGTTGGAGGCGCCCTTGCCGAGCTGGGCCAGCACTTCCTTCTCGCGCGGCGTGAGCGGCTCGACCGGCTCCTCCTCGTGCCGAGTGCGCAGCCGCTGGGCCAGCAGGCGGGCGACGGCGGGATCCAGGTGCACCTCCCCGGCATGCGCGGAGCGGATGGCGGCGGCCACTTCCTCGGCATCGGCGTCCTTGAGCAGGTACCCGCTGGCGCCGGCCTCCAGCGCGCTGGTGACCTTCTCCTCCTCGATGAAGGAGGTGACCGCGATGATCTCGATCACCGGCGTCGCGTGCTTGATGGCGGCAATCGCCGTCAGCCCGTCCATCTTCGGCATGAGCAGGTCCATCAGGATCACGTCCGGCCCAAGCTCGCCGGCCAGGCGCACCGCCTCCAGCCCATCGGCCGCCTCGCCGACGACCTCGATGTCCGGCTGCAGCTCCAGGAAGCCGCGCAGGCCGCGGCGCACGACCTCGTGGTCGTCGACCAGCATGATGCGGATGCGCTCGTGGTCGTCGGTCACGACCAGAGAATACCGGGTCGCCCTCCTTGCTAGATTCGATGCCGATGTCGAAGCCGGACGCACGCATCCGCTGTGCATGGGGCGCCTCGGACCCGCTCTACGTCGACTACCACGACGGGGAGTGGGGCGTGCCGCTGCACGACGACCGGGCGCTGTTTGAGCTGCTCTGCCTGGAGGGGGCGCAGGCCGGGCTGGCCTGGATCACCATCCTGCGCAAGCGCGACGGCTACCGGCGGGCGTTCGAGGGCTTCGACCCCCGGCGCGTGGCGGGCTACAGCGACGCGGATGTGGCTCGGCTGCTCGCGGATTCGGGCATCGTGCGCAATCGGGCCAAGATCGCCTCGGTCATCGGCAATGCGAAGGCATACCTGCGCCTGGCCGATGACATCGGCTCCGTTGCCGACCACCTGTGGTCGTTCGTCGACGGCCGCCCGGTCCGGAACCGATGGCGAAGCATGGCTGATGTCCCGGCCGAAACGGATGCGTCGCGCGCGATGTCTCGCGACCTGCGGGCACGGGGCTTTGCGTTCGTCGGGCCGACGATCTGCTACGCCTTCATGCAGTCCGCGGGCATGGTCAACGACCACGTGGTGGGCTGCTTCCGTCACGCCGAGGTCGCCGCGCTGGCCTGAAGCTGGAGCCTCGGCCGCGCTACCTATACTCGCCGGGCCATGCCGCCCATCGCCTCGGTCGACGTCCCCGCCAGCAGCGCCAACCTGGGCAGCGGCTTCGACTGCTTCGCGGCCGCCCTCAGCCTGAAGCTGCGCGCCGAGCTGCACGCCGGGGATGAGCCGGGAATCGTGCTGAACGCCCACGGCGAGGGGGTGCCGCGCGCGGGCGACGATCCCGGCGAGAACCTGGTGATCCGCGCATTCCGGGAAGGGATGCGCGCGTCCCACGGCGCCCCGACGGGAAGCGGCGCCTGGCGGCTGGAGGTCAGCAGCATGATCCCCGCGGCGCGTGGGCTGGGCAGCTCTGCCGCCGCGATCGTGGCCGGATTGCTCCTGGGGGCGAGCGTCGGCCGCAGCGCGCCATCGGCTGACATGCTGCTGGGCGTGGCCGCCGCATTGGAGGGCCATCCCGACAACGTGTCGGCAGCGCTGTATGGCGGGTTCACGCTGGCCGTGGGGGCAGACGGTGGGCAGCTCTCGTTCCGCCGGTTCCGGGTGCCGGAGGCGTGGATCCCGGTCGTATTCGTCGCCGCCACCGAGAGCCGCACCGAGCAGATGCGCGCCGCCCTGCCCGCGGCGGTGCCGCACCGCGACGCGGCAGTGCAGGCCGGTCGCAGCGCGCTGCTGGCGACGGCCATCCTCACCTCGGACGCGGGCATGCTGCGCGAGGCGATGCGCGACACGCTGCACCAGCCTTACCGCCTGCCGCTGCTGCCTGGCAGCCGAGAGCTGATCGAGCTCGCGTACGAACGCGGGGCGGCGGGCGCCTGCCTCTCCGGGGCCGGGCCCAGCGTCCTGGCCATCTGTGATTCCCCGATCAGCGCCCACGGCGTCGAGAAGGCATGGAACGCCGCGGGCGTCGCCGGCATGGCGACCCGCCTGCGCTTCGATACCTCCGGCGCCCGGCTCACCACCCCGGATGCGCCGACGTCCGCTGACGCGGAGCTGCCATGAGCCTGCTGACCCTCACCGGCGTGGCCAAGAGCCACGGGGCGCAGTACCTGTTCGACGGGGTGGACCTGCAGGTTGGCGCCGGGCGGCGCATGGCGATCGTCGGCCCCAACGGGGCGGGCAAGACGACGCTGCTCGAGATCATCACGGGCGATCAGGAGCCGGACGCCGGAACGGTGACGCGGGCCCGCGACATGGTGATCGGCTACCTGCGCCAGGAGGTCGCGGAGGCGCGTGGCCAGACCGCCATTGCGGAGGTGCTGGCCGGCGCCGGTGTGGTGACGGGCATCGGCCGCCGCATGCGGCACATCGAGGCGGAGCTCACGGAGGCCAGCGCCGAGGACGAGCTGGCGGAGCTGATGGACGAGTACGGGCGGCTGCAGCATCGGTTCGAGGCCATGGGCGGCTACGGGCTGGAGGCCGAAGGTCGCCGCATTTTGGCAGGGCTGGGCTTCGCGGAGGGCGACATGGAGCGCCGCACCACGGAGTTCTCGGGCGGCTGGATGATGCGCGTGGCGCTGGCCCGGCTGCTCCTCCAGAACCCAGATCTGCTGCTCCTGGACGAGCCGACCAACCACCTGGACCTCGCCTCGGTCGAGTGGCTGCAGGGCTTCCTGGCCGATTACGCCGGCGCCGTGATCCTGGTCAGCCACGATCGCGACTTCATCAATGCGGTGGTCAACCGGGTGGCCGAACTCCACGCCGGCAGCCTGACCGAGTACACCGGCGACTACGCCGACTTCGTCGAGCGGCGCGAGGAGCGGATCGCGCAGCTGGAACGGCAGGCCGCCGTGCAAGGACGCAAGATCGCGCAGGTGGAGCGCTTCATCGAGCGCTTCCGCTACAAGCCCACCAAGGCCCGCCAGGTCCAGAGCCGCATCAAGGCGCTGGACCGATTGGAGCGCGTGGCGGCACCCAAGCCCCGTGCCAAGAGCGTGAAATTCCGTTTCCCGGAGCCGCCGCGCAGCGGCCGCACGGTGATCACGCTCGAGGACGTGGTCAAGCGCTACGGGCAGCACACCGTGTACGACGGCCTCGACCTTGTGCTGGAACGCGGCCAGAAGGTGGCCCTCATCGGCCCCAATGGCGCCGGCAAGAGCACCCTGCTCAAGATCCTGGCCGGCGTGCTGCCGTTCGACGCCGGCACGCGGGAGCTGGGCAGCAACGTGCGCGTCGCGTACTTCGCCCAGCACCAGATCGAGGCGCTCAACGCTGACAACACGGTGCTGCAGGAGCTGACCGGCGCCGCGCCGCGGATGGCGAGCAGCGAGGTGCGGAGGCTGCTCGGCGCGTTCCTATTCTCCGGCGACGCGGTCGACAAGCCGGTGGGCGTCCTCTCCGGCGGCGAGCAGACGCGACTGGCGCTGGCCAAGCTGATGGCCGATCCAGCCAACCTGCTGTGCCTCGACGAGCCGACCAACCATCTGGACATCGCCAGCCGGGACGTGCTGGAGGACGCTTTGAACGCGTTCCCCGGCACCATCGTGCTGATCACCCACGACCGCTACCTGATCCGGAGCGTGGCCAACGTAATCGTGGAGGTGGATGGCGGCACGGCCACGCCGTTCCTGGGCGATTTCGAGTACTACGCCGCCAAGCGTGGCCTGGACATCGAGGCACGTGGTGCGGTGGAGGGACGGGCCACGCCGCGAGGCATCCAGCGTCCCGAGCCGCGACCCCGGCAATCGGCCACGGCGGCTGCCGCTCGCAAGCGCACTGAGGCCGAGGCACGCAACAAGCGCTATCGGCGCACCCGCGACCTCAGGGCCGCCCTTGCGCGCATCGAGTCCGATGCCCGAACAGCCGATGCCGAGCTCGCCGAGCTCACGCAGCGCCTGGCCGATCCGGAGGCGTACGCCGATCCTGAAGGCGTTCGCCGCCTGATCGAGCGCCATAACGCCGCGCGGGATCGGTCCGACGCACTGGCCGCGGAGTGGACCCGCCTGGCGGCCGACCTCGACGCGGCCGACACCGAGGGTCGTCTCGCCGAGTTTCGTCCGTGACCGCCCGCCCGGCGCGTGGGCCGGATCTCACCGGTGCCGGGCTGGTGCTCCTGGCAGCCGCGTGCTTTGGGACGCTCGGGCCCCTCAGCCGGTTCGCCGGCGACGCGGGCGTCGACTCGCTGACGATTGTGGCCTGGCGTGCCGCAATCGGCGGTGCGCTGGTGAGCATCTACCTGGCGACGCGAGCGGTTGCCGGCCTGGGTCGCCCGGTACCGATTCGGGCGCTGCCCGTGCGCGACCGCTGGTTCATCGTGGCCGCTGCCGCTGCCAACACCGTGTTGAACCTCGCCGCGTTCATCGCGTTCGAGCGCATCACCATCGCGCTCACGCTGCTCGTCTTCTACCTCTATCCGGCGATCGTGGCCGTGGTCTCGGTCGCCTGGTTCGGCGAGCGCCTTGACCGGATTCGCTGGGCGGCGCTCGCGCTTTCGCTGGTCGGCATGGCACTCGTCGTGTTCCAGGCACCGGCGGGCAAGCCCTTTGATGTCCTGGGCATCGGCCTTGCGCTCCTGGCCGCGCTGATGCAGACCTTCTACGTGCTGGCCGCGCGCCACGGCTTCGCGAACGTCCCCGGCGCGCAGGCCGGCGCGATGACGATGGTGGGCGCGGCGCTCCTGTATCTGCTGATCGCGGTCTTCGTCGGCAGGCTCGCGGCGCTGACCCAGCCGCTCCGCTCCGGTGACGCATTGCTCCCGGTGGTCCTGGCCGGAACCGTCGGCGCCGGAGTCCCGACCGTGGCCTACATAGTCGGCATCCGCCGCCTCGGGCCGCCGCGCGCCGCCATCCTGGCCACCTTCGAGCCGGTGGTCGGCGTCCTGCTGGCCGCCCTTCTCCTCGCTGAGCGACCATCGCCAGTGCAGCTGGTCGGCGGCGCGCTGATCGTCGCGTCGGGCGTGCTGCTGCAGCTGCGGCCCGCCGGTGACGTCGCCGAGCACGAGGCCTACGACCGCTGAAGCCGTCTAGGGCTGACGACCGGCCATGACGGCGGCGTGCACGGCGCGTGCCGCCATGCCCACCTGATCGACCCGGACCTCCGCCCACACCACGCGCAACCCCGCCCTATCGAACGCGCCGGCGCCGTGAGCAGGGACCGGTAACGCCTCCGGAAGGTCATGCGGCAACCCCACCAGGCTGAGGCGCGCGCCGCCCTCGCGCTGCTCGACAGCGAGCATCGGCCTGATGACAGCCTGATCGCGGGAGCCCGGGCGGACCTCGGTCATCGGCTGGTCTTCACCCAGTGCCCGCACCACCAACCGCGCGCGGCCGCGACGGGCGCGGCGGACGGCGACGGGGTGGACCACCTCGCTGCCCAGCTCGGCCATGAGCTCGAGCTGCTGCGCATCGACGACGTCGAGGAAGCGGGCGCCTGGAACGAGGTTCGGGTCGGCCTCCATCACCCCGCCCACGTCCTTGAAGAGCTCGCAGCGCTCCGCCCGCAGCGCGACCGCCAGGACCACGGCGGACAGGTCGGTCCCGCCGCGGCCCAGCGTGGTCAGCTCCCCGTGGGAGCCGATGCCCTGGAAGCCGGCGACCACCGGCACCACGCCCTCGGCCAGCGCCGAACGGAGGCGACGCGGCAACACGCGCCGAATCTCGGCCCCCAGATGCGAGGCCGCGGTGCGGATCCCCGCCTCGGCACCGCTGAACGAGCGGGCCGGGATGCCTCGCGCCTGCAGTCCCATGGCGAACAGCGCCGCGGAAAGCGCCTCCCCGGTGGCCAGCGCGCGATCCGCCTCGCGCGCGAAGGTGACATCCGGGCCGTGCGATGGCTCGCGCAGGGCAGCGCCATCATCGGGCAGCAGGACCGCGGCAGAGGCGAGGATGGCGTCGGTCACCCCCTCGAAGGCGGACACGACCACCACGGGGTGCAGGCCGGCGGCGCGCTGCTGTGCGACCGCCGCGACGGCCGCCGCGATGTCCTCGGGCCGGCGCAGCACCGAGCCGCCGAACTTGTCGACGACCACGCCCTCCATGCCGGCCACTCTAGCCGGGCCCGGCCCGGCTATGGTTAGCGGGCCGCCGGAGTCCGCTGCCCGGCCGGCAGGAGGGTGCGCATAACGTGGTTCGTCGGCTGGGCGTGGGCCTCATCGGCATCGTCGTCATGGCCGGGTCGATGCTGCTGCCGCAGCCGGCGCGGGTGATCGCGCTCCAAGGCGATCGCCGGCCGAACCTGCAGATGACGCGCCTGCGTGACTGGCACATCCAGGTCGTGGATGGCCGGCGGCTGCTGCGCTTCACGACGATCTTCGTGAACGTGGGTCGCGGAGCGTTCGAGCTGCACGGCCACCGCGCCTCGACGAAGGACGCGACCATGTCCATCGACCAGGTCATGTACCGCTGGGACGGCACGACGCGCCGCATCCCGACCGATGCCCTCGCGCGCTACGCGGGGGACGGCCATGACCATTGGCACGTCCAGAACGTGGTGCTCTACGAGGTCTGGCGGATCGGCGATCTGGCCGACACCCGCCGCGGCGCGAAGACGGGCTTCTGCTTCTTCGACACGACCCCGTGGCGGCTGGGCCTGCCCGGCGCGCGGCAGAGCGGCTACTACCAGCAGGAGTGGTGCGGGACCCGCGACGTGCTGCACAACCGCGTCGGCGTGTCAGTCGGCTGGGGTGATGACTACCCGTGGAACTTCGT
>DASSEC010000229.1:0-4449 GCA_035696685.1 Candidatus Limnocylindria bacterium
GACCTGGGTGTCGGGGCTGGCCTTCTGGAAATCGGTCCAGAAGTCGGGCGCCTCGTAGCCGCTCCACTCGAGCACCGTGAGCTCGTTGGGCTCGGGGGGCTTCTGCGTGGCCGCCGTGGAGGCCGACGCCGAGGCAGCACCCGAGCTCGCGGTCGTGCCCGCGCCGCACGCCGTCAGCACGACGGTGAGGATCACCAACACGGCCGGCCAGGGGCGGGCCAACTTGTCCAGCACGGTCATGCTCGGTCGAACCTCCATCGCTCTGCGCGAGCCTGTCCCCACCTGAAGCAATACTGCAGCGCCGATGGTATGGCCGGACCACGCCGTCGGTCAATCATTTTCGTGACGTGCCGAGCCGAAGCGATAGCCCAGCAGGCGAGGGACCGATGCCACCAGGCGCACCATGGGCGACCCCTTCCCACCGGCGTCCTGCGCCTCGTCGCGGCGCACCAGCGCCTCGCGGATGAGGCGCGCTCCCACGAAACGGAAGGGCTCGGGGGGGAACGGCCGGGTCGTCCGGTTGACGATCGGCAGCTTGGCCAGGTCGGATGACGGCTCGTCCACGAGCGCGGCCAAAATCCGACCGGCCACGTGCGCCGGCCCGACCCCGTTGCCGGAGAAGCCGTGCGCGTAATGGACGCGCCCGCCGTGACGGGTACCGATCAGCGGAAGCCGATCCGGGCTGATGTCGATGGCGCCGCCCCAGGCGTCGGCCAGCGGCACGTCGGCCAGCTGCGGCAGAAACCTGTCCAGGGCGGCCTTCGCCCGGGCCTCCGCGCGCGGATCGCGGTCATAGCGGCCGTCGACCCGCCCTCCGAAACCGGCTGCGCCCACGCCGGCGCCGAACGCCACCCGGCCGTCCGGCGTGGTCCGAAAGTAGTGCACCGTGAACCGTCCGTCGGCGATCGCCTCGCCGCCCGTCCAGCCGATCTCCGCCAGCCGATCCGGCGCGGGCTCGGTCATGACGATGTGGCTGCCCCAGGTCAGCAGCCGCGTCCGAAAGCCTGGCCAGCCGGCTGCCCAGGCGTTCATGGCGAGGACGGCCTGGCTCGCGCGCAGCGATCCCCGTGACGTGCGAACGAGCAGCGGGCTGCCGGCTTCGATGCCGGTGACGCGCGTACCCTCGAGCAGGCACGCGCCAGCGCGCTCCAGCGCGTGGCGCAGTCCGCGCGCAAGGCGGGCAGGGTGGACCGTCGCGGCATTCGGCATCAGCGCGGCGCCGCGCATGATGGGCGAGCCGCAGCGGGCCTGCACGGCTTGACGCGAGATCTCGTGATAGGCCTCCGGCCGGCCCACCGCGGCGCAGGCCTCGACTGCTGGCCGCCACTCGCCGTCCTGTGCCGGCGATGCGCTGACTCGCAGATACCCGCCGCGGCGGAACCAGGCCTCCACATGCTGCGCCGCGCACCAGGAGCCAATGGCCTCCACCGACTCATCGGCCAGCTCCGCGACCTCGAGCGCAGCCTCGCGACCGAACCGCTCCACGAGGTACGGCAGCTGGTCCCACCAGCCGTGGACGAAGCCGCCATTCCGGCCGCTGGCACCCGACCCGCAGCGCCCCTGCTCCACGATGGCGATGCGCGCCGTCGGCGCGCGCTGGAGCAGCCACCAGGCCGTCCACAGGCCGGCGTACCCGCCGCCGACGATGGCCAGGTCGAACTCCTGACCGGGCTCGAACGGCGCGGGATCGGGGAGCGGCGACGGCTCGGCCGCCAGCGCGTCGCGCAGCCACCAGCCGACCGCGCCGGCCTTCTCCTCCGCCACCTCTCCTCCTGAAGTATTGCTTCAGTCGCCGGGATGGATGCTACGCAACCGCCGGGCCCGGGGTCAACGGGTCGGTCACGCTGCCGCCATGAGTGAGCGGCGCTGCCTAGAATCCGCTGGTGGCTGCCGACGACATCCTCATTGGGCGCAGCCTGCGCGAAGCGCGGCGCCGGCAGGGCATGACGCTGCGCGCCGTCGCGGATCGCGCTGGGGTGACGGAGAGCTTCCTGTCACAGGTGGAGCGCGACATCGCCAGCCCGTCCATCGCCACGCTGCGGCGCATCGCCACTGCCCTGGGCACCAGCATCGGCACGCTGCTCGACAGCGCTGGTCCCCACGCCCAGCTGGTGCGCCAGGCGGACCGCAAGATCGTCACGTACCCCGGCCTCGGGGCGCGCGACGCCTTCCTGACCGACGGGACGAATGCCCGGCTGCAGGTCATCGAGTCGCTCATCGAGCCGGGCGGCGGGACGGGGCCGGAGGCGTACGCCCACGAGTCGGACGAGGAGTGCCTCATCGTGCTGGAAGGCTGCCTGGACCTCTGGGTGGGCGACGAGGAGTATCGGCTCGAGGCGGGAGATGCCATCCGCTATCCGAGCCGCGTGGCGCATCGGAACCGGAACCCCGGCCCGAATCCAGCGCGCATCATCTTCGTCCTCACGCCGCCGTCGTTCTGAGCCCGTCGGTCCTGCTGCACGCGCAGGCGGTGCGGCCGCACGAATACGCGGAGCGCGGCCTGCGCGAGTAGCGGTGCTAGCATCGGCCCGATGAGCACCGATCCCGCGCGCACCCCGGTCGTGGTGGACGGCCTGCGCACGCCGTTCGGCCGCTACGGCGGCGCCCTGCGCGAGGTCAGGCCGGATGACTTGGCCGCTCACGTGGTGCGCGCGGTGCTCGACCGGAACGGCGTGGATCCTGCCGGCGTGGACGACGTGATCATCGGCGCCGCCAACCAGGCCGGCGAGGACAACCGCAACGTCGGCCGCATGGCGGCGCTGCTGGCCGGCCTGCCGGTCGAGGTGCCGGGCGCCACGGTGAATCGCCTCTGCGGCTCCGGCATGAACGCCGTGATCAATGCGGCCCACGCCATCCATGCCGGGGACGGGTCGGTGTTCGTGGCCGGCGGCGTGGAATCCATGACCCGCGCGCCGTTCGTCATGGCTAAAGCCTCCGCTGCCTTCCCGCGCGGCGAGCAGACCCTGTACGACACCACGCTGGGCTGGCGCTTCACCAACCCGCGCCTGGCCGAGGCGTACTACCCGTACAGCATGGGCGAGACGGCCGAGAACGTGGTCGAGCGGTGTGGAGTCAGCCGCGAGGAGCAGGATGCCTTCGCGCTGCAGTCGCACCGGCGCTGGGCCGACGCCCGGGACGCGGGCCGCTTCGGCGCCGAGGTCATCGCGGTGGATGCGCCCACCGGCAAGCGCGGCGAGACGGCCAGCGTGGCCACCGACGAGCATCCGAGGCCGGACACGACCCTGGACCAGCTGGCGGCGTTGAAGCCGGCTTTCCGTCGCGACGAGCACGGCTCGGTCACGGCGGGCAACTCGTCGGGCATCAACGATGGCGCCGCGGCGGTACTCGTCACCTCCGAGGCTCGCGCCAGGGAGCTGGGCCTGCAGCCGATCATGCGCATGGTGTCATCGGCGGTGGCTGGGGTTGACCCGGCAACCATGGGGCTGGGGCCGATCCCCGCGTCACGCAAGGCACTGGAGCGAGCCGGCCTGTCCGTCGCCGACCTCGACCTCGTCGAGCTCAACGAGGCGTTCGCGGCGCAGGCGATCCCCGTCATGCGAGAGCTCGGACTGGACGAGGAGCGGGTGAACGTCAACGGTGGCGCAATCGCCATCGGTCACCCGCTCGGTGCATCAGGCGCGCGGCTGGTGGCGACGCTCGCGCACGAGATGCGCCGCCGCGGCGCGCGCCACGGCCTGGCCACCATGTGCATCGGCGTCGGGCAGGGCATCGCCTCGGTCTGGGAGGCGGTGGAATAGCGATGGCGGATGCCGGGGACCTGACCCAGCACGCCATCGTCGTCAACGGTCAGGCGACCGTGCGGCGAATCCCGGACCTCGCCGTCGTCACGCTGGCCGTGACGGTCCAGGACAAGCAGGCCCACCGTGCGCGGGATGAGTCCAACCGTCGGGCTTCGGCCATTCTCGAGCGGCTGCGTGGACTCGGCCTGCCGGACGCCGACGTCCAGGCCCCATCGCTGGTGGTGCACCCCACCTATGACTACAGCGGCCGCAGCGGCCCGAAGATCACCGGGTACGAAGCCTCACGCCCGATGACGCTGCGCGTTCGGGACAACGACCTGCTGGGGCCGGTGCTCGACCTGCTGGTCGACGATGGCGCGACCCAGGTTCAGGGGACCACCATGGAGCTTGCCGAGCCGGAGGCCGCGACGCAGGAGGCACTGACCGCCGCGATGCGCGTCGCCCGAGCCCGGGGTGAGGCGCTGGCCGCCGCGGCCGGATTGGCGATGGGCCAGCCGGTGCGGATCGTCGAGGGGGACGGCGGACCGCAGCTCATGCCGAAGGGGGCCATGATGCAGATGGCGGCTGCCAGGGAGGCAGCACCGACCGAGGTCGCCGTCGGTGAGCTCGAGATCACCGCCACCGTCACGGTCTGGTTCGCGATCGGCTCCTAGGTCACCTTCAACCGCGGCAGCACGCGCTCCCCAAA
>DASSEC010000230.1:0-3209 GCA_035696685.1 Candidatus Limnocylindria bacterium
GAAATCCGTGATCGCCACCGCCGTGCCGGCCTCGGTCGACACGCCATACAGCGTAAGCACCCCGACAATCCCCGCCTGCACGAAGCCGATGCCTGCCGGCGTGAGCGGCACCACCGTGAGCAGCGACGCGGCCAGCGCCACGAAGATGGTGGAGCTGATGCCCAGGTTCAGGGCCGGCAGATCCATGGCCTGCAGGTCCAGCGAGCGGATGACGAAGTAGACGCGCACGCCCTCCAGGATCCAGACGGCGCCGGTGATCAGCACCACCTGGAGCAGCAGCATGGGCTTCAGCGCGCCGGTGCTGCCCTCGTGGAAGCGCTCCCACAGATCGGCGACCTTGGTCGGCAGGAACCGCGCGACGCGATGGCCCTGAAACCTCAGCAGGACCAGGAAGAGCACCAGCGCGGCCGCGACCACGAAGCCGGCCAGGAAGAGGGTGTCGACCTGCGGGTTGTTGCGGTTGCGGAAGCTCCAGAATCCGGCGGCCAGGGCAAGGCCGAAGATGACCACCACATCGGTGATGCGCTCCAGGAAGATGGTGCCCACGGTCCGCGAGATCGAAGCGCCGAAGTTGCCGCGCAGCAGGTATGCCCGATACAGGTCCCCCAGCTTGGCCGGCACCAGGCAGTTCACGAACCATGACAGGAACAGGATCTCGGTGGCGGCCGGGTATGGGACCGGGCTGCCCACGCGCCGCAGGATTAGCCACCAGCGCAGGCTGCGCAGCGGGAAGGTCAGGTAGTAGGCCACCAGGCCGACGAACAGCAGGCCGACGTGCGCCGTACTGACCAGCTGCCAGGTTCGCCCGAAATCGACGTTGAGGACGACGCGGAACAGGAGAAAGACGAGAAAGATCGCGAAGGCCAGCCCGCCCAGCGTCCGCCAATTCAGGAAGCGGCGGCTGAGCGAGACCTCGGATTCGGCGATCGTCTCCTCGATGGGCGCGTCCAGGAACTCGCCGGGCTCGTAGACGGAATGCCCGTGCTCGTGCGGCCCCTGCGGGTGCTCGGTGGGGTGGTGCTCCCCCGTGGGTTGCTCGCCGGGGCGCGGGACCGTGCCGTCAGCCTCGGTCACCGGACTCCTCGGGATCGTGCCGCTTTGGCAGCTCCTCCGGCGCCGGCCGCTCGATCGGCTGCTGGTCGACCCGCCGCGTCGGCTCCGGACCCAGCACCGGGGCGGCGGCCGTCTCTCTGCCGAGCCAGCGGCGGACGACGTTGCTCCACACCGCCCAGCGAGTGGTGAGATGGATGAGCACGGTCGAACGGCTGCCCTGCCACTCGTTGACGGGGAGCGCGGCCCGCAGCTCGTCCGCGGTTCCGAAGGCGGGCAGCGCGTTGAAGCTCATGGCGATCTCGAACGACGAATGGCTGTCCGACGCCGCGATGCCCGGCACCCCGTAACGCGCCGCCAGCTCAGCGGCGGCCAGGTTGTGGCGCTGGAACGTCACGCGGCTGTTGAACACCTCGATCATGTCGACCTTGGCCGCCTCCAGCAGGGCGAGCAGCGGGGGCTCCTTGATGTGCGACTGGCGGAACGGGTCGTAGGGGTGCGGGATCGAGACCAACCCGCCCTGCTCATGGATCGCATCGGCCGTTTCGTCGGCCGAGAGGCCGCGCGGAATGGTGCGCTGCAGGAAGAGGCCAACCACCTCGCCATCGGCGGTGGAGACCTCTTCGCCCAGGATCACGCTGAGCTCCTGCTCCACGCCGAGCTCGTGCACCTTGTCGCGCACCGCCAGGGCGCCCTCGACGTTGTTGTGGTTGGTCACCGCCACGTGGGTCAGGCCACGCTCCAGGGCCAGGCGGATGAAGCGCTCTTCTCCCAGGATCGAGTCCCGGCTGAAGCGGGTGTGGATGTGGAAGTCGGCAAAGGCCAGCGCCTTCGGCGCCGATCCGGTCCGCTCCTCCGTGGCCGCTTGGGTGACGCCGGCGCGGGCAGCCGCCGTCGGCGCCTGGGCCGTCACGAGCTGCTCACCAGGCTCTTGCGGAATGTGCTGAAGTGCTCGAGCGCCAGCCCCGTGCCCACCGCCACCGAGTTCAGCGCGTTCTCGGCCACGTGACATGGGATGCCGGTGACCTGGGTCAGCAGCGTGTCCAGGTTTCGCAGCAGCGAGCCGCCGCCCGACATGACCATGCCCTTGTCGATGATGTCGCTGGACAGCTCGGGCGGCGTCTCCTCGAGCACGTTGCGCACCGCGGTGATGACCTGCTGCAACGGCTGCTCGATGGCCTCGGTGATCTCCGTGGAGGTGATGGGGATGGTGCGAGGCAGGCCCGCGATCATGTCGCGGCCCTTGACCTCCATGGTCAGCGGTTCGTCCAGTGGCAGCGCGGAGCCAATGGCGATCTTCACCTCTTCGGCCGTCCGGTCGCCGATCATGAGGTTGTACTTGCGGCGGATGTAGTTCGCGATCGCCTCGTCGAACCGGTTGCCGCCCACGCGCACCGACTGGCTGACCACGATCCCGCCCAGCGCGATCACGGCGATCTCGCTGGTGCCGCCGCCGATGTCGATCACCATGTTGCCGCTGGGCCCGGAGATGGGTACGTTCGAGCCGATGGCGGCCGCCAGCGGCTCCTCGATGAGGTACGCGTCCTTGGCCCCGGCCTTCAATGCCGCGTCCCGAACGGCCCGCTTCTCGACGCTCGTCACGCCGGACGGGACGCTGATCATCACCTCCGGCTTGAAGAGGCGGAACCCGCGCGCGACCTTGTCGATCACGTAGCGCAGCATGGCCTCGGTGATCAGGTAGTCGGCGATGACCCCGTCGCGCATCGGCCGGATGGCCCGCACGTTGCCCGGGGTGCGGCCGATCATCTCGCGGGCCTCTTCGCCAACCGCCACGAGCCGGTTGTCGTCGTCGCTGATGGCCACCACGCTCGGCTCGTTCAGCACGACGCCCTTGCCCTTGACGTAGACAAGGATGTTGGCGGTGCCGAGGTCGATGCCGATCTTCATGGGCGCGAACGTGCTCCTTCGAGCGGCGGTGGGGCGCCCGCAGTATACCGATGGCTCCCTCTTCCCGACCCGGGCTCATCGGTCGGTACCATCGGCTCATGCCCGAGGGCGACACGATCTTCCGAACGGCGACCGTACTGCGTCGCGCGCTGGTGGGCGGCGTGGTTCGGCGGGCCGCGGCTCAGCCGCAGCCCGGGCTGGGGCGCGTGCCGGACCTTTCGGTCCTTATCGGCTCGACAGTCGAGACAGTC
>DASSEC010000231.1:0-9173 GCA_035696685.1 Candidatus Limnocylindria bacterium
GTTCATCGGCCTGTTGGTCGTCGTGGTTCTGTGGTTCTTGACGAGCAACAAGCTCAATGTCCCGATCTACGGGCCGGCCGGCCAGCAGTGGATCGTCTCGGCGGCAACCGCCGAACGTCGCGTGCGAAGCGGCTGGTCATACCAGCCCCAGGCCACGCATCCATGACCTGCTGTGACGTGGACAGTCAGGTGGAGCGGGTGGGCCATGCCACGCATTCGTAGGCAGGGGCGCATCTCGATCATCTCCATCGATGTCCCCACCGTGCTGAATCGGCTGCGCACCCGGGTGAAGGCGCCCGGGACGATCGTGGGCGAGCCAGCACCCGAGGGCCCGAGCATCCCCGCGACATCGGCAAGGCGAAGACCCAGGCACGCTACGACCCAGAGGACCTGATGCGAGGCGTCTGGGTCGTGGGCCTCCTGCTCGGGTTGGTCGCTGCCGGCCTCGCGCTGTCGGACCTTCCCCTGGCGGTGAAGCTGCTCGTGGGACTGGTGATCGTCGGCGTCGGGCTCGCGGGCCCGTTCGGCAGCGTCCTCCTCGCCGGCCTGCTGCTGAGCGCCGGGGTGGCGACCTTTGTCGTTCTCACGCTGAGCTCCGCACCGGCCGTTGCTGGATCAGCCTTGGGCGTGGCCACGCTGCTGACCGCCAGCGGGGTGGCGTTCAGCTTCCGGGAGCTGTTCCGGGACCGCAAGAAGGTGCCCGCCGCGGAAACCAGCTCGCCGCCCTTGCCAGGGCAAGAGCCGTAGGAAGACACAACTCGCGATCCTGGGTCTGGGGCTAGCCCCAGACCCCCCCGCGGTCACGCCACTTCTTGGGGCTCCGGCCTAGACTCGCGGCATGGGACTCTTGACCTTCAGCATCAACGTCACCCTGGACGGCTGCGTCGACCACCGGGAGGGAATCGCCGACGACGAGACACACGCCTTCTTCACCCGCCTCATGGACGATGGCGGGGCGATGCTGTGGGGCCGCGTCACCTACGAGATGATGGAGAGCTACTGGCCGGCGGTTGCCCGCGGCGACGAGGAGGCGCCACCTGCGATGCGCGAGTGGGCGGTCAAGCTGGAGGCCAAGCCGAAGTACGTGGTGTCGTCGACGCGAAAGGACTTCCCGTGGACCAACAGCCACCACATCGCCGGCGACCTGCGCGCCGGCGTGCAGAAGCTCAAGGACGCGACCCCGGCCGGCGTGCTCCTGGGCAGCGGCAAGCTCGCGACCGAGCTGGACCGGCTTGATCTGGTCGACGAGTACAGATTCCTCGTCCACCCCAGGATCGCCGGCCACGGCCCGACCCTGTACCAGAGCGGGCTGCCAAGCACGCGACAGTTAGAGCTGATCTCGGCGAAGCCGCTCCGCAACGGCGCGATCGCCGTGCACTACCGGCGCGCGCGCTGACTCAGAGCAGCCCCATCGCGGCGGCATAGACTCCACGTTGCCAACCCACAGCAGCGGATCGAGGGCCGGAGCGCGAGTCTGCGATGCCGAATCTCCCTTCTGGCACGGTGACGTTCCTCTTCAGCGACATCGAGGGCAGCACTGCCCTGCTGAAGCGCCTTGGCGATGAGCAGTACGCAGCGCTGCTCCGGACGCATCGGCGCATCGTCCGTGAGACGTTCGCCGAGTACCACGGCCAGGAGATCGACACGCAGGGGGACGCGTTCTTCTACTCGTTCCACCGCGCCCGCGAGGCAGTCGCGGCGGCCGTGGCAGTCCAGCGGGCCCATGCCGAGGAGGCATGGCCGCAGGGCGTCTCGGTGCGGATGCGGCTTGGGCTCCATACCGGCGAGCCGGCCGTGGGCGAGGACGGCTACACCGGGCTCGATGTCGTCCGCGCCTCCCGGATCGCCGCGGTCGGTCGCGGCGGGCAGGTCCTGCTGTCGGATACCACGCGCGCCATCGTGGCCGGCGACCTGCCGGAGGGCGTGACCATTCACTCGTTGGGCGACCAGCGGCTGAAGGACATCGACCAGCCCGAGGCCCTGCACGAGCTGACGATCGACGACGTGCCGATCACTCCCGAGCCCGTCTCCAATCCACCCGTCCCCGCGACCCCGAAGTTCTCGCTGGAATCCGTCATCCCGGCCGATGCCCTGGCCAGCATGCCGGCCTGGCTGCGCGAGACCGCCACGCGGCTGACGCCGGTGGCGGAGCGCGCGAGCACGCTCATCGAGCAGCGGGTCATGGCGGAGATCGCTGAGAGCATGCGAGAAGAGGCGGAGGGCAAGCCAAAGGCGGCCGAGGGCGGCAGCAAACCGGCGAAGAACCAGAAATCGGGGACGCCGCGGCAATCAGCTTCGACATCCGTGGCGGATGAGATCGCCAAGCTCAAGGCGTTGAAGGACGACGGCGTGCTGACCGAGGAGCAGTACGCGCGGGCGCTGGACCGGACGCTCGGCGGGACAGGTTGAGGACGTTCGGCGACACAATCGGGCGCATTGGCTCTGGCCCCTCACGGCCCCCAGATCGACCCTCGATGCGGTAGGTCCTGCGGACTGCCCCTGCCTGGCGTCCGGAGGGCAGGAGGTTTTCGATGCAGCGCATACAAACCCAGTTGTGCGTGCTGGCGACCGCAATGCTCATTGCCGGCGTCGTCCTGGCGGGATGCCAGTCCGGAGGATCCGCACCCTCGAGCTCGTCCAGCGCCGAATCGGTGATGCCATCATCGAGCACGGTGCCCACGTCCACGCCGGTGCCGTCGCTCAGCCAGCACTATCTCTTCACGGACCTTGGGGTGCTCCCGCCGGGGCTCGACAGCATGGCCTTCGGCACGGCGCGCACCGGCCAGGGAGACGCGGGCCAGACCGTCGTCGTTGGTCACGCCGATAGCGGTCCGAATAGCAAGTTCACCGGGTTTCACGGGTTCATGTGGGTCGAAGCCGCCGGCCGCATGTTTGATATCGGGATGCTGCCGGGCGACGAGAAATGCAGCGCCAACGCGGTAAACGCCGTTGGCCAGATCGTCGGCGAGTCGCTGGGCGGTGACACGTCCCGAGCGTTCCTCTACGACGGGAGGATGCATGACCTGGGTGGCTTCGGCGGCTCGTTCGCCGGCGCGCACGCCATCAACGACGCGGGCCAGGTCGCGGGCTATGCCAAGAAGCCGCAGGGCGCGGATCACGCGTTCCTGTGGATGCCGTCGGCGAAGAATCCGGCCAAGGGGCGGATGATCGACCTTGGCGTCCTGCCGCAGGGCATCGCCAGCGTCGCCATGGGCATCAACGCCCAGGGCCAGGTGGTCGGCTACAGCAATGACGCCGACTCGTACGGTCACGCGTTCCTGTGGTCGCCGTCCGCGCCGAACGGGCGCACCGGCAGCATGGTGGACCTCGGCGCGCTGCCCGGGCAGCAGTACGCATCGGCCTACGCCATCAACGACAGCGGCGTGGTGGTGGGCGAAGCGACGATTGGGCCCGATGCCTACGCATTCGCCTGGACGCCCACGGCGCCGAATGGCAGCACCGGGACCATGACCAGCCTGGGTGGCCTTGGCGGGACGTGGAGCCGCGCCACGGCCATCAACGCCGCGGGTGACATCGTCGGCGTGGCGCAGGGGCCAGGACCCGAGTCGTTCGACCACGCCTTCCTGTACCGCGACGGGTCCATGTACGACCTGAACTCGGCACTGCCTTCCGACCTGGAAGGCGTGGTGCTGACGACGGCCTACGGGATCACGGACAACGGGCAGATCGTGGGCGGGGCCACCGTGGACCAGCACAGCCACGCTTTCCTGCTGACGCCGACGGACTAGCGGATGGACTAGCGGGGCGCCTCGGTCAGCAATGGCCGATCAGTCCAGCAGCAGCCAGCTAACCCGGGTGGCCACCGAGCGCGGCGAGCTGATGTAGATCGTGAAGCGCTCGTTGGGCGGATCGGTCCGGTACCACAGGTCGCGGCCCTTCAGGTTGCTCCGCGGCGTCAGCAGCACGAATGACGCGGTGTTCAGGTTCACGCCCGGCGTGATCCGCACGCTGGTGCGACCCGCCGGAATGACGGCCACGCCGCTGATCCGCTCCAGCCGGACCCGGCCCTTGCCGACGATGGCATAGCCCTGGCCGGATGGGTCGGCGGTGATGGCCGGCTTGCCCACGGCGTAGACGCCCGAGCTGAAGTTGCTGATGGCGTTGACGCCGATGCCGGAGTTGCTCAGCGCGAACAGGGCGGTGCCCTGGTGCGAGTTGTACACGTACCAGACAGTCTCGTTATTCGTCTCGTTGGTGAGCGCCGTCCGTGACATGGCGGTCGCGTAGTCGCCGCCGATCTGGATGTTCTCGCCGTCCGCCTTGACCGGGTTGGCGCGCCCCACGGCGCCTGCGATCCAGGCGCCGGCGCCGGCGAGCGCGCCTGTCAGCACCGCCCTCCGGGTGGGTGACTTGCGTTCAGGTTGGGCGGTCATCGGTGCGTCCTCCGTGTGTGCTGAGGTCGGTGTCTCCCACATGATGCCTGCAGCCAACGGGCGGTCGGATGCCGAATGTCCCGCCCGGGGCACGACCACTGGACCTGGCACAGCTCAGCGCCGCGGCGCATGCTTGCCTGGGTGTTTACGCACCGGATGGGGAGTCGTCAGCCCTGCCGGCGGCCGCCGTTCGGCGGCCGCCGGAACAATCCAGGAAGGGCAATCGTCACCGGGTCATGAAGCTGCACGGACGAACCCTACGGCTGGCGGTCGCCGCCTTCCTCATCCTTTCGCTTTTCGCCGCTGCGGCGCCTGCCATGCTGGCGGCCGAGCCGACAGCCCAGAACCCTCGCTCCATGGTGCTGGAAGCTGGGCCACAGGCCGGCTACCGATTCGCGGCGGACGGCAGCATCGTCACCAGCAAGCGGGTCACGCTGAGCGGGCCGGTGACGGTGACGGCCACCGATCGAGTCGTGATCAGCGGCCGCGGCACCCACCTGCTGGTCGGCGGCGGGGCCCTGGCCGGCTACTACGTTCCGGAGTCGATCGTCGCCCACGTCAAGGGCATGGTCGGCAGCGTGCGTTACGACCCACCGACCAGCGTGCTGCTGCCGCGCGGCACCGTGGCCAGCTATCGGTTCGATGCCGGCTGGGAGGTCGCCGACGCCGTCGTCCGCGAGGTCGCCGTGGGGCACCAGCAGCCAGCCGGCCGCGCGGCGGTCATCAACGGCCAGCGGTTCTACCAGCTGGTCGGTGGGCCGTGGGACGGCACCTGGGCTCCGCAGGGCAAATCGGGCGTAGTCCGAAAGCTGGCATGCACCACTGCCCCGCGGGCAGCGGTGGGCGCTCGCCAGGTCATCCGGCGCACCAGCGGAGCTGGTGCCCGCGTGGCGCTGACCTTCGACATGGGCGGCCGGCTGGACCCCGCGCTGCGGATCATGCGCTACCTGCTGCTCAACGGCGTGTGCGCCACCATCTTCCCGACCGGGGACGCGGCGCAGACCGCCACCGGCCAGGCGGTGATCGAAATGGTGGACCGCTATCCCGCGGTCTTCGAGGTCGGCAACCACACCATGAATCATTGCGACCTTGTCCGCGGCGGCGGCAATGCCGACTGCCCGACGACGCGGCCAACCGACGCCAGGGTCCGCCACGAGCTGCTGGACGCAGCCGCGCTCATCACCCCGCTGGCCGGGGAGTCACCGGTCCCGTACTGGCGGCCGCCCTTCGGCTCGTACGATGCCGCGCTGCTGCAGGTGGTCGCATCGGTGTCCTACACGAAGACGATCATGTGGGACGTCGACACCATCGACTGGGAGCCGGTGTCGATGGGCGGGCCGACAGCGGCGCAGATCGTGGCCAAGGTGGTTGCCGGCGTGCAGAGCGGCAGCGTTGTGCTGGACCACCTCGGCGGCTTCCACACCCGCCAGGCGCTGCCCGCAGTCATCCATGGCCTGCGGGCGTCCCGCGGGCTTCAGCCCACCACCATCTCCGACCTGCTTGCCCGACAGTAACGGTCGGGCACGGGCGGGTCAGACCACCGTCAACGACTCCCCGCGAGTCGGTTCGGACGCCGGGACCTGCTGGGTTGCGTCGCGCACGACCAGGACCGATTGCCGTGCATGGAGCACGATCTTGCGCGCCACGCTGCCGAGCAGCAATCGTGACCATGCCGTCAGACCACGCGAGCCCACCACGATGAGGTCGGCGTTGCGCGAGTCGGCAACGGCGATCAGCTGATCCGCGGCATCACCACAACGCACCTCGGCGGTCGCAGAACGGCCGGCTTCGGCGAGCTGCCTGGTGGCCTCCTCAGCCGTGCGGCGGGCCTGCGCCTCGGCCTGGCGATCCATGTCCCCCAGCGCCTCCGGCCACTCCGCGACCAACGCGGGGCTCAGGGCGGTCGCCCACGATTCGGTCCGCGGTGCGACGGCGGTCACGATCATCGGCACGCTGGCCAGCCAGGGCCAGCTGTTGACGACCTGCACAGCATGCCGCGCCGAGTCGGAGCCATCGGTGCCGATGACGACCCGCTCGATCTTCGAACGACGCGCCACCAGCACCGGGCATGCGGCGTGGTCGACCAGCTCGGTCGAGACCGATCCAAGCAGGATGCTGGCGAACGGACCGTGACCACGATTGCCCACCACGATGAGGTCGGGCCGCATCAGTTCGGCCTCGTCCAGCAGCGATGTCGCCGGGCGCCCGCGGATCACCCGCGTATCGACGCGATACGTCCGCGGCAGCCCGGCCGCTGCGGCGGCCAGCATCGACTGCAGCTCGGCAATGAGCAGCGCGTCGGCCTCGGCGGATCCAGAGCCATCTGTGAACCCCTGCACCCCCAGGACGTCGAGCGCCTGCTCGAGCACCGTCACCAGCGTGATCGACGAACCCGCCGGCAGATCCAGCCCGGCGAGCAGGTCACACGCCCGCGAGGCCCCCGGCGAGCCGTCGTAGGCAACCATTACCCGCACGTCACGGCCTCCCTTCCTGCGTTGCCGACAAGTCGGGTCGGACCGCCTGGCGGATGATCGTCCGCGCCCTGTCCTCGCCGACCTGCGAGGGGTTATTGAGGTAGATCTCGTGGTGCGGGCCATTCGGCTCGAAGCCGCCATCCACGATGGCCGCAGCCAGCTTCGCCATGGTTGGCCCCTCAGCCGCATAGCGGCCGACGTGGAGGATCTGGGCACTGGGCCCCTCCGTCCAGCGGACGACATGGAAGCGACTCAGCGCCGGCAGCGTCCGGCGGCCCGCCGCCTCGCGAACCGCGCACTCCACGTCCTCCTCCGTCGCGACCTCGGGGACCGGGATCAGGAGGCGCCAGCTCCACGAGTGGGACCGCTCCGAGGCCTCGCGCGCCCGATGCTCATCCATGACATCGTCGGGCGTGAGCCAATACAGGCCCTCCAACGTGCCGACCGGGGCCTTGACGCCGGCGCGCTTCAGCCTGAAGTGCAGCGCGTACGCGATCGGGTACAGGGTGGCAATGGCGTTTTGATACGTCTGGCCACCGGGGCGCTCGCAGCCATCGACGGCGAGGTAAGCCCGCTCGGGCACGGTCACGAACTCCACCCGATTGCGGCGGGCGTGCACGAGTGCCGCTGGTGGGGACTTGGGGACGGGGGTGGTAGCGACGGTCATGACCGATGCCTCCGATGCGCGCGTATCCACGACGAGCGTCGGGCCGACGCGCACGCTCGGGCAGAGCCGGATGACCCGAATTCACGGGACGACCGTCAGGACCGCCTGCGGCAAGCGCTGACTAGACTTGAGCATGCCCTCCGAGCCTCATCCGCCGGAGTCGATCGACGACCCGGCCATTGGCGTCGAGGTCGCTGCCCGCCTGATGGCGAGCGTCGGCTTCGTCGTGTTCCGTGCTCCGCCGGAAGCCGATGCGCCCGACTCCTGGCTGATGGTTGCCATCCACGACGTGCCGACCCGGCGGCACTTCGACGCCGAGCGGCTGGGCTTCTGGGCCACCGTCAACGGGCATGGTCAGCTGCAGGAGCTCGACCGATCGGCGGAGGTCCCCTTCTCGTCGGAATTCAGCTGGGGTCGGGTTCGCCTCACCGATCGATTCGGCGCGCGCAACAGCTTCGTGACCTTTGGGGGCGTGCTGAGCGGTGAGCTGGTCGGCGCCGGCGCGCGGCTGTTCATCTTCCGCTCGCCCGCCCTCATCCTGCGGCTCGCCGGCCAAAGCCAGCGGGAGGACCGATTGGCGCCCGAGGCGATGGCCTTCTTTGCGCTGCTGATCCCGCACCTGTGGTCGGGGGAGGCGGAGCGCACCATCGCCGAAGCGTCGCCGCTGGACCTGTTCGCGGCATTCCTGCTGCACACCCGCGCACGGATCGCGCGCTCGCGGACGCTCCGCGAAGCCCTGGAACAGGACGAGCCGGCCCTGCGCCGGCAGCTTGCCCTGCTCGAGGCAACGGGCCCGGCTCACCTGGAGGCGGGCGCCAACCTGCTGCGCCTGGTCGGGCTCGAGACCGCGGCCCCCGACCGACAGGCGTGACGTCAGCGCGCCGACGCGGCGGCGAATCGCTCGCGATGCGACTGCGACCCTCCGCGGCCGCGGGCGACTGGCTCCAGGCGACCCGCGAGAAGGTCGGCGAGACGGGCGACGCGCTCGCGCGGGACGAGGTGCGGCTCGCCATCTCCGCCTGCGGCGTCTGCCGCACCGACCTCCAGATCGTCCAGGGCGATCTTCCTCCGCACCTGGCGGAGGTGGTGCCCGGCCACCAGGCGGTGGGGCGGGTGGTGGCAATCGGCGAAGACGTCAGGGATTGGAAGGTGGGCGATCGCGGCGCCACGACCTGGCTGGCCTGGGCCTGCGGCGAGTGCCCCTACTGCCGCTCCGGGCAAGAGAACCTGTGCGAGCGCGGTCGCTTCACCGGCTGGGACGTGGACGGCGGCTACGCAACGCACGTGCGGGTTCAAGCCGGTTTCCTCATCCGCGTGCCGGACCAGATCACCGACCTCGAAGCGGCGCCGCTGATGTGCGCTGGCGTGATCGGCTATCGGGCGCTGCGGCTGGCTGGCCTGGCGCCGGCGATGCGGCTGGGGCTGTACGGCTTCGGCGCGTCGGCGCACCTCGCACTCCAGGTCGCGCGGCACGCCGGGGCGGTGATCCACGTCGCGACGCGCCGTCCCGAGGACACATCGCTCGCCATGGAGCTCGGGGCCGATTCGACCGGGGTATATGACGAGTCGCCGCCGCATCCACTGGATGCGGCCATCACCTTCGCGCCGGTAGGTTCCGTGGTCATCCATGCCCTGCGG
>DASSEC010000232.1:0-3802 GCA_035696685.1 Candidatus Limnocylindria bacterium
ATTGGGCTCTACAGGGTCACGAGGTCGCGGATGTCCTCGAGCTGGCCCCGATCGATGACCTCGCGCTCGACCATCTCGTCGAGAGTGGCGAACGGCTGCTCGGCGCGCGCAGCCACGATCTTCTGCACTGTCACCGGGCCGATGCCCGGCAATGCGTCCAGCTCCTCGGGCGTGGCGGTGTTCAGGTTCACCAAGCCACCCCCAGCCGTGGGCGGCGGACCGCCGCCAGCCGCGGCGGCACCGCGCATCGGCACGTAGACCTGCGCGCCATCGGCCAGGACGGCGGCGAGGTTCAGCGCGCCTGCCGCGGCGTTGAGGTCGGCCTTCGGCGCGTAGCCGCCGGCGGCGCGAAGCGCATCGGCCACGCGCGAGCCTGCCGGCAGCCGCACGACGCCTGGCTTCCGAACCGCGCCCTGGACGTCAACGACGACATCGCCGTGGGGCACCAGGGTCGCAGCAGGCTCACCGGACCCCACCGGGAAGGTGGCGGTCGCCGAGGCCGACGGCGCCGTGGCCGCCGGGCCGCGCAGCACCAGTCCGGCGACGAGCAGCGCCATCGCGGCCAGGATGCTCACCGCGCCGCCGACGGCAAGACCGATCGCCAGCTTGTCCCGCTTGCTCACCTGCACCGTTTGCTCTCGGGAAGGCGAGCACTGCTTTGCCGGATGAGACCTGTCCGGGGCCCGGCGTCCGGGCACTCGACGCCGGGTCCCGGAAACAGGGTGCTGAGGCTAGCGAGCGGCTCCTTACGCCCCGCTTACCAGCGGCTCACCGCCGGACCGGACCGGGGCGGCGCGAGTGATGCGTCAGCGATGGCGCGGAGGCTTACGCGTCCGGCGTGACGATGTTGACCATCTTGCCGGGGACCTGGATCACCCGCCGTGGCGCACGGCCGGTGAGGTAGCGCTGCACGTGCTCCGACGCCAACGCCAGGCGCTCGATTTCCTCGGCCGGCGTGTCCGCCGTGACGACCAGCCGATCGCGCAGCTTGCCATCGACCTGCACTGGCAATTCGATGGTGTCGGCCACGGCCAGCGCGGGATCGGCCTCCGGCCACGCCTGGGCGTGGATGCTGTATGCGCCGCCCCGTCGCGCCCACAGCTCCTCCGTGACGTGCGGCGCGGCCGGTGCCAGCAGCAGCAGCAGGGTGTCGACCGCCTCGGTATGGATGCGGCTTCCACCAATCCCGGCATCGCGCGCGTGCTGGATCGCGTTTGCCAGCTCCATCAGCTTGGCGACGGCCGTGTTGAACCGGAACGCCTCCAGGTCGGCAGTCACGCCGGCGATCGTGGCGTGGGTCGCACGCCGCAGCGCGCGCTCCAGCTCCTCGTCGGCCAGCGCGCCGGCGTGGCCGCCCTCTGGTTCGGGCAGCGCCAGGTGCCATACCCGTCCCAGGAAGCGATGCACGCCCTCGATGCCCATGGGGTTCCATGGACCGCCCTGGTCCCAGGGGCCGATGAACATCAGGAACAGCCGGACGGCATCGGAGCCGTAGCGGGCCACCAGCTCATCGGGGTTGACCACGTTGCCCCGGGACTTGCTCATGCGCTGGTGGTCCACGCCCAGGATCTGGCCCTGGTTGCGCAGGACGATCCAGGGCTCGTCGAACGACAGCATCCCCATGTCGCGCAGCGCCTTCACGAAGAAGCGCGCGTACATCAGGTGCAGCACGGCGTGCTCGGCGCCGCCGGTGTAGACGTCGACCGGCAGCCAGCGCGCGACCGCCTCTGGATCCCATGCGCGCTGATCGTCGTGCGGCGAGCAGTAGCGCAGGAAATACCAGGACGAGTCCACGAAGGTGTCCATGGTGTCGGTCTCGCGGCGCGCGTCAGCACCGCAGATCGGGCAGGACGCCTTCAGGAACGCCTCGTGCGACTGCAGCGGCGATACGCCGGTGGGTGCGAAGCCCACGTCCTCCGGCAGGACCACCGGCAGCTGATCCTCGGGGACGGGCTGGGCCCCGTGCTCCGGGCAGTACACGATTGGAATGGGAGCGCCCCAGTAGCGCTGCCGGCTGACCAGCCAGTCACGCAGCTTGTAGCTCACCGCCGGACCGCCCAGTCCCAGGTCGGCCAGCTGCCGGGTGATCGCCCCGATCGCCTCCGAGGCCGGCATGCCGGTGAACTCCCCGGAGTCGACCAGCACCTCGTCCGCCGAGTGGGCAATGAACGGCTGGCCTTCGGGCATGCCGTCTGGTGGCTGGACCACATACCGGATCGGCAGGTCGTGCTTCGCCGCGAATGCGTAGTCGCGATCGTCGTGGGCGGGCACGGCCATGATCGCGCCGGTGCCGTAGCCGGGCAGCACGTAGTCCGCCACCCAGATCGGGATGCGCTCCTGGGTCATGGGGTTGACCGCATGGGAGCCGATGAAGACACCCGTCTTCTCGCGCTCGGCGCTCATGCGCTCGATCTCCGTCTGCCGGCGCGCCGCCCCCACGTAGGCCTCGACCTCTTCGCGCCGATCCGGCGTCGTCAGCGACGCCACGGCCGGGTGCTCGGGTGCCAGCACCATGAAGGTAGCCCCGAACACGGTGTCCGGCCGCGTGGTGAAGACCCGGATCGGCTCGGCGCCATCGGCCTCAACCGGGAATTCGATCTCGGCGCCTTCGCTGCGGCCGATCCAGTTGGTCTGCATCAGCCGGATTGGCTCGGGCCAGTCCAGCCCTTCGAAGCCCAGCATCTCGTCGGCGTAGTTCGTGGTGCGGAAGAACCACTGCTCCAGGTCGCGCTTGACGACCGGCGTGCCACAGCGCCAGCAATGGCGGTCGGCGCCCTCCACCTGCTCGCGCGCCAGCACGACCTGGTCCTTGGGGCACCAATCGACCGGCGCCATGGCCCGATACGCCAGCCCGGCCCGGTAGAACTGCAGGAACAGCCACTGGGTCCAGCGGTAGTAGCTCGGATCGCTGGTCACCACCTCGCGTTCCCAATCGAACATGCAGCCCATCGTCCGGAATTGGGAGCGCATGCGATCGATGTTGTCCGCGGTCCAGGTGGCGGGGTCGACGCCCCGATCGATGGCCGCGTTCTCGGCCGGCAGGCCGAACGAGTCGAAGCCCATTGGGAACATCACGTTCTCGCCGCGCATCCGGTGCAGGCGCGCCACGATGTCCGGCGCCGTGGCCGCGTACCAGTGCCCGATGTGCAGGTCGCCCGACGGGTAGGGGTACATCGTCAGCACGTAGCGCTTGGGCTTGGGATCGGCGTCGTCGGCATGATGCAGGCCGTCCGTCTCCCAGCGGTCTCGCCACTGCTGCTCGTAGGTGCCTGGGTCGAAACGTTCGCCGCGGCCGGTGCGGGCCTGGTCGGCGGTCCGGGTCGTCATCGGTCGCTCCTTCGTGCGGTCCACAGATCCAATCGGTAGGGGACGGTAAACGGCCGTCCGTCGTTCAGGTGGTGCCTCCCCAGCAGGGCGGCGAGATCAAGGCGGAAGCGGTCCTGCTCCTCGGGCGTCTTGTTCACCCGCACGTAGGAGGCGGTGAACACCATGCCCACGAACTGCTCGTCGGTCATGGTGGTCTCGTGATCCAGGACGTTCAGCCGCACGTCCTCGAAGGCGCCGTGCGACTCGAGAACGCGGCGGGTCGCCTCTTCAGGCATCGATGCCTCGTAGCGTCCGGCATCGGCCTCGCCGACATAGCGCTCCAGGACCTTGGCGTAGTCCGCCAGGAACGGTGCGCGGCTGGCATCACGAACGTTCCAGAACAGCGCCAGCCCGCCGCCCGGCTTCAGGATGCGCGCGATCTCGCTCAATGCCTGCGGCTGGTCGAACCAGTGGAATGCCTGGGCGGCTGTCATCA
>DASSEC010000233.1:0-2208 GCA_035696685.1 Candidatus Limnocylindria bacterium
CTTCTCTACAGCGGTCACGGTCATTTCGGGGTCTCCTTCGTGGGTGCGGGTGCGGTGATGAGGTCGGTCATGCGGGCGATGCGTCCCAGCCACAGCTCCTCGTACTGGTCCAGCAGGCGGCGGGCCACGCGCAGCGCGTCGACGTTCGTCCGCACGACCTTTCGCCGACCGGTGCGCTGCTTGCTCACCAGTCCCGCCCGCTCCAGGATCGCGACGTGCTTCTGCACGGCCGCGAAGCTCATCGGATAGTGGCTGGCGATCTCGGCGACGCCCTCCTGCGCATCGATCGCGCGACGCACGATGTCCCGCCGCGTGGCGTCCGCCAGCGCGCCGAACATGCCGTCGTAGTTGGGCATCACCTGCATCTCACATACAACCATACGGTTGTATTAAGTGGCTGTCAAGTGGCAGAGTCGCCCAACGTTGGCGTCGAGCTCGGCCCCGCCGTCGGCGCGGAGGACGTGACCGCCTGCCAGCGCGCGTCCCAGCCCGGATGCAGCAGGCCGGCGCCCCGCACGCGAGCACACACCTGGCGGATGTCGTCGTAGCTCGCGGCGTTGACGGGGACGAAGCGGTCGACCAGGGCGGCATCGAGGAAGGGCTGCGCCATCGGCTCATCCGCGACATCGAGAAGCGCGCGCCTAACGGCATCACGCTCGGCATCGGTCAGGCGAGAGCGCGACACGACCACGGGCTGGATGGTGGATGGGCCGATGGTGGCGATGCGCCGAACGGCCGCGGCAAGGTCCGGGTGCTCGCGCAGCTCGATGTCCAGGACCTGCGAATCGATTGCCGCGGCGTGGACCCGTCCATCGGCCACCATCCGGATGGCGGTCTCGTGGAACCCCGCCTCGACCATGTGACTGAAGTACCCGAGGTCCTCGCCGAGCGTGGCGAGGTGATGGAGCACCGTCATGTAGCCCGAATGCGAGAACGGCTCGTTGTACGCCCAGCTGGCGCCACGCAGGTCGGCGAATGATTGGCGCGGGCTCGTGGCCGCCACGATCACGTCCGAGAAGTAGATTGGGCGACCGCGGTACCGGTCCCCGCGGAGGACCGGGGCAGCGACGACCTCCATGTCGATGCGGCCGGCATCGGCAATGAGTAGGTACGGGATGCTGCATACGAAGCAGACGTCGTCCATGTCCTGTGCGCAGCGCTCGTACCCGTCCGCCACGGCGAATTCGGGTCGGCGGCCAAGTCGCTGGGCGAGGTACCCCGCGAGGAACGCGTAGAGCGGCTCGACCCCGGGCGCCAGGTGGCTTGCGACGCGCAGCGGCTGCGTCCGCACGGCGGCTCGAGGAGGCATCGCGCGGGCAGTATGCGCTCGTACGATACGCGCCATGCCTGAACCGACGACTGACGGCGAGCTCGCCGCCTTTGACGCCCTCGTCGACGAACGCTTCGACACCTGGGTCGGAGAGCTGCGCGACTTCTGCAGCATTCCATGCGAGACCGACCAGATGGAGGAGCTGAAGCATGGCGCGCTGTGGATCGAGGAGCGGCTGCTGAGCGCCGGCGCGCACGTCACCGTGCTGAAGGAAGACGGTGTCCCGCCGCTGGTCATCGGGGAGATGGGGGACGGGCCGCGCACGCTGGTGGCGGTCCAGCACTACGACGTCCAGCCGGCCGCGCCCCTGGAGCTGTGGGACTCGCCACCCTACGACCCGCAGATCCGCGACGGGCGGCTGTACGCGCGGGGCGTGTGCGACAACAAGGGGGAGCTGCTGCATCGGATCCAGGCCGCCGAAGCCTGGCGCGACGCGACCGGAGAGCTGCCGTGTCGCGTCCGCTTCATCGTGGAGGGGGAGGAAGAGTCGGACTCCGAGCACCTGGCGCCGCTCCTCCATCGCCGGCCTGAGTTCTTCGAGGGCCACGGCGCGCTGATCGAGGGCGGCGGCGTGGACGAGAAGGGCCGCCCCATGCTGGCCTGCGGGGTGCGCGGCATGGTGTACGCCGAGCTATCGGTCCGTACGCTGGCCTTCGACGCGCATTCGGGTGGCGCCCAGCTGCTGCCGAACGCTGCATGGCGCCTCATGCAGGCACTGGAGACGATGCGCAGCCCGGATGGTCGCATCCTGATCGACGGCTTCATGGACGACGTTCCGCAGCCCACCGAGTCGCAGATCGCGCACCTGCGGACGCTTCCCTTCGAGGAGGATGAGATCAAGCGGATCTACGAGGTGCGCGAGTTCGTGGGCGGCGCGA
>DASSEC010000234.1:0-8165 GCA_035696685.1 Candidatus Limnocylindria bacterium
GGCCTCGAGTCGATCAGCGCCGGCACCGTCAAGATCGGCGATAGAATCGTCAACGACGTCCCTCCCAAGGCGCGCGACATCGCGATGGTCTTCCAGAACTACGCTCTGTACCCGCACATGACGGTGTACGAGAACATGGCCTTCGCGCTCAAGCTCCGTAAGCAGAGCAAGGCGCAGATCGACGAGAAGGTCCGTGAGGCGGCGAACGCGCTCGAGCCGACGAGTTCCTGGATCGCAAGCCGGGCCAGCTGTCGGGCGGCCAGCGACAGCGGGTGGCCCTGGCGCGCGCGCTGGTGAACCGGCCGCGGGTCCTCCTCCTCGACGAACCGCTGGGCGCGCTTGATCTCAAGTTGCGCGAGGAGATGCAGATCGAGCTGAAGGCGATCCAGCAGGAAGTCGGGATCACGTTCATCTACGTGACCCACGACCAGGAAGAGGCGCTCACGATGAGCAACCGACTGGCGGTGTTCAGCGCCGGACGGATCGAGCAGGTCGGCGCGCCGGCCGAGGTCTACGAGCGGCCGAGCACCCGGTTCGTCGCCGCCTTTGTGGGCACATCGAACCTGATCACCGGGGCGGCCGCGCGCCAGATCATCGGCTCGGATGGCACCTATGCGGTGCGACCGGAGAAGATCCGCATCGGCCAGCCCGGTGAGCAGCCCCAGGCGGACGAGCTGGTCGCACAGGGGACCGTCAAGGAGGTCATCTACCTCGGGCCTGACACACGTTACGTCGTGACCCTCGACGCCGGGGGCGACTTGGTGGTCACCTCGCAGAACATGGAGACCTCCTCGACGGAGGTCCTGAGCGCCCAGGGGGAGCCGGTCACCCTGCTGTGGGACCGGCGTCACGTGCTGAACATGGCACACGGAGTGGAGCAGGGGGCAGCGGAGGAGCGGATCAACCCATGAGAACCATCAGGATTCCTGCCCTGCTCGTTTGCCTGGCGCTGATCGGCGCCGGCTGCGGGCTGGGAAGCACCTCGTCCAGCGCGAGCGCCAGCGCGGGCAGCGGCGGCGCCAGTGCGAGCGGCAGCGCCCTGCCGAGCGGCATGGCGACCTCACTTCCGCCGGCCGAGGACGAGCTGAACCTCGTCATCTGGGCGGGGTACGCCGAAGACGGCTCGAGCGACAAGACCTACGACTGGGTGAACCCGTTCGAGAAGGACACGGGCTGCAAGGTCAATACCACGGACGGTCGCGACTCGGCGAACATGGTGTCACTGATGGCCACCGGCCAGTACGACGGCGTGTCGGCCTCGGGCGACGCGACGCTGCGCATGATCGCCGCCGGCACCGTGGCGCCGGTGAACACCGACCTCATCCCCAACTACGCCGACGTCTTCGCCGGGCTGAAGAACCAGCCCCACAACACGGTGAACGGCGTCCCGTACGGGGTCCCGCATGGTCGCGGCGCGAATGTCCTGCTGTACAACACCGACAAGTTCCCGACGGCGCCCACCAGCTGGGACGTCGTCTGGAATCCCGACTCGCCGGCCGCCGGCAAGATCAGCATCTACAACTCCTCGATCTACATCGCCGACGCCGCGCTGCACCTGCAGCAGACGAACCCCGAGCTGGGCATCACCGACATCTATCAGCTCACCGAGGAGCAGTTCAACGCGGCCGTCGACCTGCTGAAGCAGCAGCACGACATCGTCGGCGAGTACTGGAACGTGGCCAACGACCAGATCACCTCGTTCGGATCCGGCGACATGCTGGCCGGTACGAGCTGGCAGTACCAGCTGAACACGATCCTGCTCGACGACAAGAACGCCCCGCTGGCGGCCGTCCTGCCGGACGAGGGATCGACGGGATGGTCCGACACCTGGATGATCTCGTCCACGGCCGCGCATCCCGGCTGCATGTACCGCTGGATGAACTGGATGCTCGACCCGCACACCAACGCACTGGCAACGATCTGGTTCGGCGAGGCACCCGTGAGCCAGCAGGCCTGCGCCGAGGCCGAGAAGATCTCGCCGGGACACTGCGACAGCTATCACGCCACCGACGAGGCCTACTTCAGCAAGGTGCATTTCTGGAGCACGCCTCGCGAGGACTGCAACGACACCGATCCGGCCACGACGTGCAAGGACGTCGAGGCGTGGATCGCGGCCTGGACCGATATCACCGGCGGCTGATCCGGCACCGGTTGGCTGAGATGAACGGCGCTCCCCGGGAGTCCGCTCCCGGGGAAAGGCCCCAGCATTGATCGGCCGATGACCAGCTCCGGCATTGGGGGCTCCCAAGCCTCCGCCAGTCGTCGGCTGGCGGCCTGGCTCCATCCGCGTCGCCGGCTGCAGCTGGGGCTGCTGCTGACCAGCCCGCTGCTGTGGATCGGCCTGGCCTACCTTGGCTCGCTTGCCATCCTGCTGCTGAACGCCTTCTGGCGCACCGATCCGTTCAGCGGCAAGATCATCCCGGAGTTCAGCCTCGATGCCTTCGCCAAGCTGGCGTCCAGCGAGGTGTACCGCACCATCGTGCTGCGCACGCTGGGCATGGCGGTGGCGGTCACGCTCACCGATGTCCTGCTGGGTTTCCCGATCGCCTACTACATGGCCCGGGTTGCGTCGCGCCGCACGCGTCGGATCCTGCTGATCGCTGTCCTGCTGCCCCTCTGGGCGTCCTACCTGGTGAAGATCTACGCCTGGCGGGTCATCCTCCAGGGCCACGGCCTGCTCGACTCGGTGCTGGCTCCGTTCGGCATCGCCGGACCCGGCTTGAACGAGATCCTCAACTCCTGGGTGGTGCTCAGCTACCTGTGGCTGCCGTACATGATCGTGCCGATCTTCACCGGGTTGGAGCGGATCCCGGAATCGCTGCTCGAGGCCTCTTCGGACCTCGGGGGAAAGGCCGGGCCGACCTTCCGGCGGGTGGTGCTCCCGCTGGCGCTGCCCGCGGTGGCCGCCGGCTCGATCTTCACGTTCAGCCTGACCCTTGGCGACTACATCACCCCGACCATGGTGTCGGGCACCAAGTTCATCGGCAACGTCATCTACGACAACTCGAGCCTCGGCAGCCTGCCGCTGGCCGCCGCCTACTCGTTCGTGCCGATCGTGATCATGGTCGTCTACCTGTTCATCGCGCGGCGCCTGGGCGCCTTCGAATCGCTGTGAGCGAGCGGCGATGACCGAGTCACGCTGGGTCCGCATCGCGCTGCGGGCCATGACCACGCTGGCCCTGGCCTTCATCTACCTGCCGATCATCGTCCTGGCGATCTACGCCTTCAACGACAGCCGCTCGCAGGTCTGGCCGCCCGGCCAGGTGACGGGCTTCTCGCTGCGCTGGTTCGGCGAGGCGATCAGCAACGAGCGCGTGGTCGATGCATTCATCACTTCAATCGCGGCCGCCACGGGCGCGACGCTCCTGGCGCTGGTGCTCGGGACCCTGGCGGCCCTCGGCGTGGCGCGCCACCGCTTCTTCGGACGGGAGGCCGTCTCGTTCATGCTGGTCCTGCCCATCGCCCTGCCCGGCGTGCTGACCGGCATCGCGCTGGCCGCCACCTTCAAGACGCTGGGCGTGGACTTCGGGCTCGCCACCATCATCGTGGGGCACGCCACCTTCTGCGTGGTCATCGCCTACAACAACGTGGTGGCGCGGCTGCGACGCCTGCCGCGCTCGACCGAGGAGGCATCGGCCGACCTGGGGGCCGATACGTGGCAGACCTTCCGCCGGGTGCTGCTGCCGGGCATCCGCACGGCGCTGCTCTCCGGCGGCCTCCTGGCCTTTGCGCTGAGCTTCGACGAGGTCATCGTCACCAACTTCACCGCCGGGCCCGGCACGGAGACCATTCCCCTGTGGATCTTCAGCGCCATCCAGCGCCCACGCGAGGTGCCGGTGGTCAACGTGGTGGCGCTGGCGCTCATCGTCCTGTCGGTGGTGCCGGTCTATATCGCGGAGCGGGTATCCGGCGCCGAATCGGCGGTGGTCCGCTGAGCGCGACGCCGGCGCATGGCCTGACGCCGCTCGCATGGCGCGGGCCTGACCGTCCGGGAACCTCCACAGTCGCCGCGCGGCTCCGCGAGGAAGGCGTCGAGCCGTACGCCTGGTCGAACGGCCCGAACGACCGCTACGAGGTCCACGAGCACGCGTACACCAAGCTGCTGATGTGCGCGGCCGGGTCCATCACGTTCCTGGTTGGGCCAGATGCGCGACCAGTCGAGCTGCAACCCGGCGACGGCTTCATCCTGCCGGCCGGCACGCCTCACGCGGCCGTGGTGGGAGCGTCCGGCTGCACCTGCCTGGAGGGCCATCGGGCCTAGGCCAATCGTCATTGGCGCGTTCCCGGGCGAGCACCTATGCTCACTCCGCTGCCAGCTCCGACCGACCGAGCGCGGGGCGGCACGGAGGGACGCAGCTTGATCACCGAAGAGGTCGCCACCAGCCAGGGCACCCCGCAGCGCGGGCGCCAGCTGAGCCGATGGCAGTTGGCCGTCATTGGCGCGGTGGTGGCGCTGGCCGCCGGAATCGGCGTGGTGCTGGGCTTCACGCTGGTTGGCGACCGCACCGGCGCGCTTGGCGGCGCGGCCTCCTACCTGCCGGCCGACGCCGTCATGTACGGCGAGGCGCACCTTGACCTGTCACCTGCCCAGGCAACGTCGCTGCGCGCGATCCTGCGGCGCTTCCCCGCGGCCGATGCCGACCTCGTCCCGCTCGACGCCATCGCCGACGCGGTGGACCAGGGCCTCGCGGCCACCAAGGCGAACCTGACCTGGGCCACGGACATCGGCCCCTGGTTCGATGGGCGCGTCTCGTTCGCCGTGCTCGACTACCCGGTGGCGAGCACCGGTGCGACGAACATGCCGCTGCCCAGCGTGGCAGCGATGCTGGGCGTGAAGGATGCGGCTGCCGCCGGCGCCTTCAGCGACAAGGTCCGCGAGCTCGCCAGCCAGAAGGGCGTCAGCCTGAGCTCCAGCCAGCACGCCGGCGTCACCATCTGGACGGCCGAGGGCGACGTCCAGCTCGCGGCGCGCTCGGGCTTCGCGTACGCGGTCACGGCCGATGAGCTGCTGCTGGCCAACGGGCGCAGCACGATTGAGTCGATGCTCGACGCGCATGCCGGCACCCAGAACCTGGGCACGCAGCAGGAGCTGCAGCAGCTGATCTCGCACCTGCCAGCCGACCGCGTCGGTTTCTTCGCCATCGACACGCGGCAGATGGTCCAGGAGCTTCGCAGCCAGGTCGAGCGAACGGACCCGTCGGTGACGGCGCTGCTCGACCAGTACCTCGCCAACGTTCCACCGTTCGCCGTCTCGTCGCTCAGCCTGCAGGACGACGCCCTGGCATTCGACGCCGCCACCACGCTGCCGGGCGGCGACCTGGCGCCTGCCAACAGCCGCCGCGACCTGGCCAGCCGGGTCCCTTCCGACACGTTGCTGTTCGCAGATGGCGGCCGTGTGGGCACAGGCCTGGCCCGGTTCGTCACCGGCATCAAGGCCGGGATCGCCGCGCAGCCGGACGGCAGCCAGGCGACAGCTCAGCTCGAGCAGGTCGAGGCGGCCATGGGCGGCAGCCTGGAGGACTTCGTCAGCTGGATCGGCGACGGTGCGCTCGCGGTGGGCGCGACCAATGGCACGCCCTGGGGCGGGCTGGTGCTCGAGGCCGATGACGTGGCCGCCGCCACGCAGCGGCTGGGCCAGCTCCGCGGGCTCATCGAGCTGGGCGCCCAGCAGTCCGGGGAGGCCGTGCGTGTCACGACCGACACGGTCGGGGGCGTGGAAGTGACCACGATCCGTGCCGCCATGGGCTCCGGTCCCGGCGTCGACGTCGGCATGCCGGAGACGGTCGTGCAGTACGCGATGAAGGACGGCACTGTGCTCATCGGCTTCGGTGACCAGTTCGTGGCCCGGAGCCTGGGCCTGGCGGCTGGGGAATCGCTGGCGGCCAGTGACCGCTTCAAGACCGCCCTGGCCCGCTTCGGCGGCGAGGACAACGCCGGCGTCGCCTTCGTTGATCTCGCCGGCGTCCGCCAGGCCGTCGAGCAGGCAGCCGGCCAGATGCTGCCGCCGGAGTACGCCGCCCAGATCAAGCCGAATGTCGAGCCGCTCGACTACCTGGTGAACGTCACGCGCGTCGAGGGCAACGTGGTCGTCACCCGCGGCGGGCTCGTCCTTCGCTGATTCCCCTGGCGGGCCGCACAGGCTCCGCAGCCGCGCGAGCCTGGACCTCGAAATGATTGCCGCGGTACCAGCCGCGGCGGGTGACGAGCGCCGCGACTGACGCGCCCAGGTACAGGAGCGGGAACAGCACCGTGTAGCGGCCCCACTGCCGGACGTGCTCAAGCTCATGCTCCAGCTCGGCCGGGGTCAGCTCGCGCCAGGCGAAGATGTCGCGTCCCAGGGTGATCGCCAGCCAGTTCGGCAGCAGCAGGCCGCCAACGCGCCGCAGGCGCGGCAGGACGTGAATCCGATGCTTGAGCTCGCTCAAGCCGGCGTGCGCCTTGCTGGTCGTCCGCGCGCATCGTGCGCGGCCGGATGCAGCAGCAGGTCCCGCCGATCTCCCCAGCGCTTGAGGAACCGGTAGAAGTTGCGCCTGCTGAGCCGATCCCGTTCGGCCGGCGGGTGCGCGGTCCAGCCGCGATGCTCGTGGCGGATGAGGGGCAGCGGCTCGGTGGCCAGCGCCTGCCAGCCATTGGCGCGGATCGCGAACGACAGGTCGAGGTCCGCGTTGCGGTAGTAGCGAAAGTGATGGTCGAAGCCCCCGATCGGCTGCAGTGCTTCGCGCCGGATCGCCAGGCAATAGCCCTCGATGGCATCCACCTCGCCCGGTGACGCCTCGCCGAACTCGCGGCCATCGCCGCTTGTGACGCCCCAGGGTCCCGCCACGCCCACCCGGGGATCTGCAAACGCCCCCAGCAGCGGTCCCAGGAAGTCGCCCTGCGGCTCGATCGAGGTGTCCATCAGTACGATCACCGACCCGTGACTGCGGCGCAGGCCGAGGTTCACGGCATCGGCCCAGCCGAGCCGCTCCTGGATCCGCAGCGTCGTCACGCCCGTCTCCGAAGCCGCCGCAGGCTCGGCTGCGGGCGCGTTGGCCACCAGGACGACCTCGTGCTCGGCGCTCTGCGGATGGCTGCGCAGTGCCGCGAGCAGCCGATCGACATCGGCTGGATGGTCGTCGACCACCGCGACGAGGCTGGCAGCCACCGTGGCCGGCTCGCCCAGGAGGGATGCAAGATCGGCGTCATCGGCGTAGGTCGCGCTGCCCGTGGCGGCGAGGAGTGGGCGCACGGTCGAGCCAGTCGGCGCGTCGATGGCCTCCCAGCCCAGGTCTCGCAGCTCGTCCCGCAGGCCGTCAGCCTGCGCCCAGTCGCGTGCCTGTCGCGCGGCGGCCCGTCGTTCGAGCAGCGCCCGGACCGGCTCGGGCAGGTCGTCGCTCACCCGTTCACGAGCCTGCCGGCCATGGGGTGCGTCGGCCGCGCGGCCTGCCGTCGGCGTCGCGCTCCAGCTTGTGGGCACCCATCGTGTCCGGGTCGTAGCGGAGCCTTTCAACCGGCTCGCCACCGATGAGGTGGCTGTTGACGATCTCGGCGGCGTCCCCCGGCGTGAGCGACGCGTACCACACCCCGTCGGGGTAGACCACCGCCATCGGCCCGTTGCCGCACTGGGAGAAGCAGCCGGCATGGTTGACCCGCACGCGGTCCGCCAGGCCCGCCTGCCGAACGGCCTCCTTCAGCGCGGCGTGTACGCCGATGCCGTCGCCGTCGATCGACGGGCACCACTCACCGCGGGTGCAGACGAAGAGGTGCTTCTCGAAGACGGGCATGGTCAGGGCCTGTGCGGGGTGGATGAGTGCAGTCCGAAGTACTCCGATGGGCGGACCGAAAGTACCGGGATGGCGAACGCCACCTCAACCTTACTATCCGGCCAGAAGCCGTGCCCTCCGCACCGTAGCGCCCATGTCGCGGACCGGCTTGGCATAGCGGAAGGAACCACAGGACCGATGATGACGAACGAAGTGGGGAAGCTGCTGACGGCGTCGGAAGTCGCCGAGATGCTGCACCTGCACGTGAACACGGTCAAGCGCCTCGGCGACCGCGGCGAGCTCCCGTTCTTCCGGGTGACGCGGCGCGGCGACCGGCGCTTCCGATACGACGACGTGCTGGAGTTCCTCCGCCGGGACAAGTAACTCCCGAGCATTGATGCCGTTCCCGGTCTGCCGCCGGGA
>DASSEC010000235.1:0-5851 GCA_035696685.1 Candidatus Limnocylindria bacterium
GGCTTCGTTGAGGTGCGGCCGGACAAGGTGATCATCATGGCTGACCTGGCCGAGCACTCCGACGAGATCGACGAGGCGCGCGCCGTCGAGGCCCGCAAACGCGCCGAGCAGGAGCTGGGCGAGGTCAAGGATCCGGTGGACATCGCCCGCGTGCGCGCCGCGCTGCAGACGGCGCTCATGCGCGAGCGGATCGCCACGCGGCGGCGATCCCGGGGCTAATCCTTCCAGTAGCGCTCTGACCGGCCGCGCCGGTCGAGCGTGCGCTAGCATCCGCTGATGCCCGTCGTCCCACGCCTGATCGGCTATCCGCGCATCGGCCCGAACCGAGAGCTCAAGTGGGCGCTGGAGAAGGCCTGGTCGGGCCGCCTGGAGGCCGATGCCTTCGCCACGCGCATCGCCGAGCTGCGGGACGCGCACCTGGCGGAGCAGCGCAGCCTGGTCGGCTCGGCCGTGGATGACCACTTCCTGTACGACGCCGTGGTCGAGACCGCCCTGATGTACGGGATTGCACCGGACTGGGCCGCCGGCCTCCTGGCCAGCGATCCATTCGCTGCCCTCACCGCTGTCACGCGCGGCACGCCCGAGCACGAGGCCTGGGAGATGACGAAGTGGTTCGACACGAACTACCACTTCGTGGTGCCCGAGATCCTGGAGGCGCCAGGCGACTTCCAGCCGCTGCCCTGGCGCGAGCCGATCATCGACGAGGCCGGGGAGACCGCATGGGCGGTGATTGGGCCCTACAGCCTGGCAACCATGAGCCGCCTGGCCGATAGCCTGGACACCGCCACCGTGGCCGGCCGGCTCGGGGACGCGCTCTGGGCGTGGGCGCGCGACCAGCGCGCGCGAGATCCCGGCTTCCGCCTCCAGCTCGACGAGCCACGGCTCGGGCTCGCCATGACCGACGCCGAGGCAGGCATCCTGGACGTCGCCTATTCCGGCGCTGCCGACCTGCTCGGCGAGCATCGGCCCATGGTGACCGTGCAGTTCGGCCGCCCGGCAGCGGCGACGGTCGCGGCGCTGGGCCGCCATGGCTTCGCCGTGCAGCTGCCGCTGGACGCCGTCGGAACTGAAGCCGCGCGGGCGCAGCCAGACCTCGTGGTGAGCGTCATGGACGGGCGCAGCGTGTGGCCGGACGACTTCGCGCCGGTGCGCGAGGCAGTGGCGCCGCTGCTGGCAGCCGGGCGGTCGGTGACGATCGTGCCCTCGACCAGCTTCCTGTTCCTGCCCTACACGGTCGAAGGAGAAGATCTGCCGGCCGGCTTTCAGTTCGCGCGGGAGAAGGCACGGACGCTGGCCGCCTGGGGCAAGGCGCTGGCGGCGGGCACCGAGCCGTCCCGCACGGAGGGCCCGCGCGCAGAGTGGCCGCCCGTCGGCGAGCTGGGCGCGCGGGAGCCCCGACCGCAGCGGCGGGCGGCGCAGTCGGACATCGACCTGCCGCCGTTCCCGACCACCACCACCGGCTCGCTGCCGCAGACCGGAGACGTCTGCCACCTGCGCGTCGCCCTGCATCGTGGCGAGCTCGACCGCGGGGCCTACGACCGGGAAGTGGCCCGCCTGATCACCGATGCCATCGGCTGGCAGGAGCGAATGGGCCTGGACGTGCTGGTCCATGGCGAGTTCGAGCGCACCGACATGGTCGAGTACTTCGCCGAGCAGATGGACGGCTACCTCACCACGGCCAATGGCTGGGTCCTCAGCTACGGCAGCCGTTGCACGCGCCCGCCGATCCTGGCAGCGCCTCCCACCATCGCCGAGCCGATGACCGTCGACGAGTGGCGGGTCGCGCAGGACGCCACCGACAAGCCGGTCAAGGGCATGCTCACCGGCCCCGTCACGATCGTGAACTGGAGCTTCCGGCCGCCGGGCGTGCCGGACGACAGGCTGTTCTGGGCGGTGGCCCAGCCGATCGGGGAGGAGGTGCGCAACCTGGTTGCGGCAGGGGCTCGGGTGGTGCAGATCGACGAGCCCGCTGTCCGCGAGCGATGGCCGCTGCCCACCGTCGATGCCGCCGAGCGCCGGGAGATCTACGCCCGCGGGGTGCGGGCGGCGCTGAACCACGTGTTCAACCAGCCGGCGCAGGTCCAGATGCACACCCACATGTGCTACGGCGACTTCGGCGACATCGTGCCGCTCTGGTCCGACGCCGGCGTGGACGTGGCCTCGATCGAGTTCAGCCGCAGCAAGGACGACAGCTACATCCGCTCGTTCTACGCGCTGTTCGACGACGGGCATCTGCAGATCGGGCCCGGCGTCTTCGACGTCCACTCCCCGCACTCGCCGGGGCACGCGGTCATGGACGAGCGCCTCCGCCACTTCGAGGGCTTCATGGACGGGGCCGACCTGTGGGTGAATCCCGACTGCGGTCTCAAGACCCGCAGCTGGGACGAGATCGAGCGACAGCTGGCGGACATGGTCGCCGCCGCACGCGCCCGACGTGAGGCGGTCACCGGGACGTCGGCCGCGGTCGCGACGCCGGGCGGCTGAGGATGCTCTCCGAGCCCAGCGGCTGGGAGGAGATGGTGGAGATCAATCCGCCGCGCCTGCCGGGCATGCTGCACGGCCGGCTGCGCGATCGCTGGCGGCGGGTTCTGATCACTGACAACCCGTTCAAGCAGGTCCGCGTCTCGCCGTACGCCTTCGCGGCGCGGATCACGCACGACGTGCCCGAGGTGCGGCCCACGGTCGTGTGCTCGACCCGTGATCGGAACATCCTGGCCATCGAGAGCGAGGTGCGCGGGGCGCTGGGCAACGGGGTCGGCTCGTTCCTGGTCGTGCAGGGGGACATGCTGCCGGAGGTCGAGCACTGGTCGAACAACTACGAGATCGTGGAGCACCTCCGCGCCCTGCAGGAGACCATCGGGCCCGGCGCATTCGAGGTCGGCATGAGCACCCGGTCCAGGCAGTGGGTGTTTCGCCGGCGCGTCGAGATCGGGGCGCAGTTCTTCACCACCGGGCCGGTCATGGATCCCAGCTCGGTTCGCCCGACCGCGCAGCGACTGCAGATGGAGGGCGCGCCGCCGGTATACCTGGAGCTGAGCCCGCCGGTCTCACCGCAATGGGTGCGTCGCCTTGAGGGCGTGGGCGCCATCCCCATCTCGGACGAGCTCCGAGCGCTGATCGAGCGGACGCCTGAATCCGAGCGACGGAGGCTCGGCTGGCGCGTCGCCAAGGCGATCGCCGCTGAGGCGCGGCAGGCCGGCTTCGCGGGCATCGTGATCATGGGTCTGCGCTTCGAAACGGCAGTCGGGGAGGCGTACGAGGCCTGGCACGATCCCGCGCTGGCGCCGTTCGAGATGGCCACCGCCTGATGCAGACCTGCGACCAGTGCGGCCTCCGGGCGCCACAGCTGCCCATCCGGATCGAGATCGTGCGCGAGGCCGGCCCCATCGGTCTGGCCACGGACCCCCGGCCGGGCGAGACCGCCAACTTCACGAAGGGCTACGTCTTCTGCTCGGCTGACCACGCCTACGAGTGGGCGCGGGAGCGGACCTACATGCTGTGCAACAAGCAGCCCACTTCGTTCGAGGCCGGGATGCAGCCTTACCTGCCGTCGCGCCACATGGGCGGCCGCGTGGGCCTGTGCGACGGACACCACACCGGAGGCCACGAGTGGAAGGAGGCGTGGCCGAGCTGACCGCGGCGGCTTCGGCCGCGGCTAGACTCAGCGGCGCATGCAGAAGTTCGTGGTGACCGGGGGTGCGCCGCTGCGCGGCGACGTGCAGATTGCGGGCGCCAAGAACGCGGTGCTGAAGCTGATGGCCGCCGCGGTGCTCACCGACGAGCCGGTCACGCTCCACAACGTGCCGCGCATCTCCGACGTGCAGATCATGCGCGAGACGATGTGCGACATCGGCTTCGACGTCCAGGCCGTGGGTGACGACGGCCTGCGGATCGGCGCCGGGGAGGCGGACTGGCCATTCGTGCCCCTGGAGGCGGCGATGAAATCACGCTCCAGCTTCATCATGCTGGGGCCGATGCTCAGTCGCTTCGGCCGGGTCATCATCTCTAACCCCGGCGGCGACCGGATCGGGCGCCGGCCGGTGGACCTGCACGTGACCGCCATGCAGCAGCTCGGCGCACAGGTCGAGTACAAGAACGGCTACTACTTCGCCAAGGCACCCGGCGGCCTGCGCGGCGCGAAGATCGAGTTCCCGTACGTCACGGTGATGGGCACCGAGAACGCCCTGCTGGCCGCATGCCTGGCGCACGGGACCACCGTCATCGAGAATGCGGCGCAGGAGCCGGAGACCGAAGACCTGATCGGCATGCTCACCGCCATGGGAGCCCGCATCCAGCGGACCGCGCCGCATCGGCTCGAGATCGAGGGCGTCGAGCGGCTGGGTGGCACCGAGCACCGGGTCAGCGGGGATCGGCTGGAGGCCGGCACATTCGCGATCGCGGCGGCCGTCACCGGGGGCTCCATCACCATGCGCGGCGCCGACCCGGCCCACCTGTCGGCCTTCCTGGACGTGCTCGCGGACATGGGCGTCCCCTATGAACGAGCCGATGATGGCCTGCACGTCGGATCGGCTCCCGAGTACCAGCCCGCCGCCGTCGAAACCGCGCCCTACCCGGGCTTCGCCACCGACCTGCAGGCACCGCTGGCGGTCCTGATGACGCAGGCCAACGGCGATTCCTCCATCCACGAGACGATCTACGAGGACCGCCTCGACTACACCATGGAGCTGGTGAAGATGGGCGCGGTGATCGAGGTCATGGATGAGCGCCACGCCTGCATCGCGGGCCCGACCCCGCTCCACGGCCGGGAGGTGCAGATCGCGGACCTGCGCGCCGGCTCCACGCTGGTGCTGGCGGCACTCGCCGCATCCGAGACCTCGGTGATCTCCGGGGTCGAGCACGTTGACCGCGGCTACGAGCGGATCGAGGCCAAGCTCGTGGCGCTGGGAGCGCAGATCCACCGCATCGACGCCTGAGGCCACCTCGCCGCCGCAGCGCTTGCGTCGCGTCCATGCTTCCGTTACCAGCCGCGCGCTGCTAGGATCGCGCCGCGACCGCAACCCGAGTGCGGAGGCACGGAGAACCAACATGGCTGGCAGGTTGTTTGGGCGGTCGCGCCACGTCGACCCTGCTCCCGCTGCCGCGCCCCTGCCCGGATTGGCGACAGAGCCGCACCCGATCGACGTGACGCTGTTCACGACCGATGGCATCGGCGAGATCCAGCTCCTCGCGGGTGGCGGCCGCATCACCGAGCTCCTGAACGCGCCCGACCCGGTTCGTGTGCGGGCGAAGCCTGACGAGGAGCGTTCGAGCGAACCGCCCTGGATCGATCTGGACGAGACGCAGCGGGACGAGATCCTGGCCCTTGCCCCGCCGCCTCGCGATACGAATCCCCTGCAGCGGCTGCATCGGCCCGCGCAGGAGGTCTCCGTGCGCATCGGTCCATACCACATCACCGGCGAGGTTCACGTCCCGGCCGGGGCGGAAGCGACCGGGTTCCTGATGCGGCATCGCCCGCATTTCACGCCGCTCACGCGCGCCAGGATCGCCCAGGCGGGCGAGCCGGATGTGACCGTTCCCGTGGTGATCATCAACCTGCGGGTCGTGGAAGAGCTCACGAACAAGTCGCTCAGCGCTGCTCAACAACCGGAGTCAGCTGGCACGGAACCGGTAGCTCCTGCAGAGCCGATGGTTCCAGTTGAGCCCACGAGGGCCGAGGGCCCGCCCGGAGCCACCGACTAGCCTGCTCGTCGCGGCCGAGCGGGGTCTGCGACGTTGGCCGTCATACGTTGTAGGACGCTGCTACGATCTCTGCGGTGTCCAGTAGGAACGCTGGGCCGCGGGTGACGGGCCAGCGCACATCAGGCGGCCACTGACATGGCCGGCAGGCTCT
>DASSEC010000236.1:0-3371 GCA_035696685.1 Candidatus Limnocylindria bacterium
CCGGGCGCAGGCCGGGCAGATCCTGTTGGGGCCGCGCGTGTCCGCCTTGCTCGGCGGACGTGCCGAGCTCGAGCCGGTCGGCGAGCTGGTGCTCAAGGGCCTCAGCCGGCCGGTTGAGGCATGGAACGTCATCGCCATGCCCGCTGCTGACGGGCTCGTGTCGGAGCTCGTGCCGGACGGCGCCTAGGCGCTCTGCCCGTCGATCAGCTGCAGCAGGTCGTGTGCAGCCAGCTCAATCGCCTTATGCCGGAACTCGGCGGCCCGGTAGTGGCAGGCAATGATCCCGCTGCGATGGATGCGGCGGAAATCACCGAAGACGAAGGCATAGCGCGCCTTGGTCCCGTCGGCGGCGCCGTCGGTGAGGCCCAGGTGCCATTCCGCGAACTCCTCCCAGTCGTGCGCTGCCAGGAATCGGTTCTCGTCCTCCGCCCGGGGCTGCGCCTCGCCCCAGTCGCTGTCGAGCACGTATTGCCGTGCCTCGATCAGCCGTTTGGCACGGCGCACGGCGCGCGAGTTCACTGAATACGAAGCCATGCCGCCCGACGGTGCAGGCCGCATGCCGGTGCCACTCAGGCCGCCGGCTGATCGCCCTTCACCACGTGGCCGTCCTGCAGCTCGATGACCTGGTCTGCCAGCTCGATCAGCATCTTGTCGTGGGTTGCCACCATGGCAGTCAGCGCCTCGGTCTGCACCAGGTGCTGCAGCAGGGCCATGATGCTGCGGCCCGTCTGCGAATCGAGCTGCCCGGTCGGCTCGTCGGCCAGCAGCAGGTCCGGTCGGTTGGCCAGGGCACGGGCGATTGCGACTCGCTGCTGCTCCCCGCCCGAGAGCTCATGGGGCCGATGGTCGGCGCGATCCGCAAGGCCCACCAGCGTCAGCACCTCGCGGACACGCTCCTCGCGCACGCGGGGGTCGGCGCGCACCAGGCGGAGTGGGACCTCCACGTTCTCCGCGGCCGACAGGATCGGCAGCAGTCCGAACGTCTGGAAGATGAAGCCGATGCGCTCGCGCCGGAAGCCGACCAGCTTGGACTCTGCCAGGTCGGAGACCGGGATGCCGTCCACCGACACGCTGCCGCTGGTCGGCCGGTCTAGCGCGCCGATCATGGACAGCAGGGTCGTCTTGCCCGATCCGGAGCGGCCCCGAACCGCCACCAGCTGTCCGCGTCCGATGCGCAGCGTGACGTCGCGGACGGCGTGGATCACGCCCCCGGGCGCCGGGTAGTCGCGCGAGAGCCCTCTTGTCTCGATCATCGGCTCGGCAGCGGTGCTCCCCGTCATGGCCGGCCGCCGTCCGCGTTGCCGCGCGGGGCCCGTTCGCCATCGGGCCAGACGCTGATGTGGTCTTCCTCCAGGGTCAGCCGCACGCGACGCTGAAGGCCGAGCGCCTCGACGTGGGCTCGAGGCAGCTGCAGGCGGCCCACGCGGTCCAGCACGGCGTACTCCTCGGTGATGACCCGATGGTCACCATCCTCGGAGACGGATCGCTGCCGCAGGGTCTCCGTGCTCGTCCGGCCATCGCGAATCGCGACGGTGCGGCTGACCTGCTCGCTGACCAGCGGATCGTGGGTGACGACGACGATCGTGACGCCCAGCTCGCGGTTCAGGGTTCGCATCAGGTCGAAGACGTCGTGCGCGGTGGCGGTGTCCAGCTCGCCTGTCGGCTCGTCGGCGAAGAGCACCTCGGGCTCGTTGGCCAGGGCCACGGCAATGGCCACCCGCTGCTGCTCGCCGCCTGACAGCTGGTCCGGCCGTGAGTCCGCGCGCTCGGTCAGGCCCACCGAGTCCAGCAGCTGCGCCGAGCGCTCCTGCCGCTCCCCCGCCGGCAGCCCGGTCAGCAGCATCGGCAGCTCAATGTTCTGGCGGGCGCTGAGGTAGCCCAACAGGTTGCGGGCGGCCTGCTGCCAGACGAAACCGATCACGTGCCGGCGGTAGGCGGTCCGTTCCCGGCGATCCATGTCGCCCAGGTCATGGCCGGCCACCACGGCGCGTCCCGCCGACGGCGTGTCGAGCCCGCCCAGGATGTTCATCAGGGTGCTCTTGCCGCTCCCGGATGCCCCGACCAGCGCCATGAACTCGCCGCGGTCGACCAGCAGGTCCAGGCCCTGGAGGGCAACCACCTCCAGGTTGGCGACCTTGTAGATCTTCACCAGGTTGTCGCACACGATCAGCGCGCCGTCGCCATGCGCCTTCGGCAGCTCGGGCATCACTTCGCGGTCGGTCGGTGCCTGGTACATGTTGCTCAATCCTCCCCCACCCGCAGGGCGTTCACCAGCCGCGCGCGACGCGAGAGCCACGTCCCGAGGAGGATCGCCACCGCCACGACCGCGAGCAGCACGCCCGTCAGCAACGCCAACGTCGGCCAATCGATGAACGGTGGCACGTTGCCAGCGCCGACGAAGGTGCCGAGGCCCAGGCTGGGCTCCAGCAGGAGCGCCACGCCTATGCCGAGCAGCACGCCCGGGACGACCGACAACAGCACCGCCGGCGCGTGCTCGGCCACGGTCAGGGCCAGCGCCTGTCCGCCGGTCACGCCCAGCGTCCGCAGGTAGGCGAGATCGCGGGTGCGGCGGGCCGATGAGAGCACCAGCGCGCCGACGACCGTCAGCGCCAGGTAGATCTCGGCAACGATCACCGCCAGGCCGAAGCCCGACGAGATGGCGGCGCCGAACGGCACGTCGCGGAGGACGGCGATCACGTCGTGCCGCGAGGTCACGCGGGTGGGTCCCGCCACCTGGGTCAGCGCCTCGGCCAGCGGCGTGGCGGCCTCGGCGGAACCGCGCAGCCACAGGTCCGTTGCGTACGCGCGTCGCGACAGGTCCGCGTGTTCGAGCCACGCGTACGGCACCAGGGCGAAGGCGGCGGGCTGGCCGATGCCTGGCATGCTGGCGCGGCGCTCCACCACCCAGAACGTGAGCGGCTGGTCGGCGACCTCCATGCTGAACGTGTCCCCGTTGTGCAGGTCGGCGCTGCCGGTTGGCAGGCTCCCGGACAGGATGGCGGGAATCGGCTGCGCGTCGGTGCCAGCACCCGCACTTGGCGGATCAGCGGCGAAGGCAGCGGGCCAATGCGGTTCGGCTGGGGTGCCGGACGTCACCGCCGCATAACCGGCCGCGTCGATGGCGTCCAGGTAGATGGCCGAGCGCTGGTTCGGGACGCTCGTGAAATCAGCCAGCGGGTCCACGTACCCGAATGCGGCAGCCTCCACCCCGTCGATGGTCGCGGGATCGACCACTCCCACCGAGCCGGTGCCGGTCTGCTCCACCCGATAGTCTGCGCCGACGCTCTGGAACGAGGCGACGAGCTGGCCCCGATCGAGGCTGGTGACGATGACCGAGGCGAATGCCACGAAGGCCGCTGTCAGCAGCAGGA
>DASSEC010000237.1:0-2412 GCA_035696685.1 Candidatus Limnocylindria bacterium
CGCACTCCCGCCTGCGCGGTGCGGCCCCGGAGCACGCCAAGACGGCCGCCGTGGGCTGCGTACAGCTCGACTGCCTGGCGAGCGTGATCGTCGGCGAGCCCCAGCCTTCCGCCGGACGATGCCGCCGCCGCCGCGCGCTCGTGGAGGGCGGCCTGCTCGGAAGGATCAATCGTGACTTCCAGGGCCTGCTCCACGTATTCGAGGGCACCATGAGGCGCATGTAGGGCCGTAGCTCGGTCCGCCGCGGCCCTGAGTGCCACGCGGGCTTGTGCCGCAAGGGCATCGGCCTCGTCACCCGAGGGACTGGCTCGATAGGCAGCCAGGTAATGACTCGCGAGCACGCCCGCCAGCTCGTCTTCGCCCAGCGATTCGAAATACCGCGCGGCAGCCAGGTGCTTGGCGCGTCGGTCACGCTTGGCGAGGGATTGATACGCCACCTCGCGGACGACGCCCTGGATGAAGCGGTACTGGCCGCGCTCGGCCGAGAGGGGATCCACGTCCAGCACCAGGACCTCGCGCTTGGCGAGGTCGTCCAGGTGCGGGCCCAGGACTTCGCTGGCCATGCCGGTCATCCCTTCGAGGGCGTCCACGCTGAAGCTGAGGCCGAGCACGGCGGCGTCTGTCACGACGGACCGGGCTGCGGGCGCCAACTCATCGAGGCGCGCGGCGATGAGCGCGTGCAACGTTTCCGGTACGGAGAGCGGCGGCAGTTCACCGGCCAGGCGAAGCTGGTCGCCGTCAGCGGCCAGGGCGCCGCGGTCGATGAGCATGCGGATCGTTTCGACCGCGTACAGCGGGACGCCCTCAGCGCGCTCGATGATGGCCTGCAGGGCATGCTCGGGCAGGCCGGGCACGATCCCGGTGAGCAGCAGTCGCATGTCGTCATCGGGCAGCGGCTCGAGGTGCACGGACGTGGCGGTGCGGACGTTCGAGCCCCATCCCGGACGCCGCTCGAAGAGCTCCGGCCGCGCCTCAGCCAGGACGAAGATCGGCGAGGTGCGCGCCCAGGTCAGGAGGTGCTCCACGAAATCCAGCAGCCCCTGATCGGCCCACTGGAGGTCCCAGAGGACGAACATCACCGTGCCCTGCTGGGCCAACCGCTCGAAGAACGTGCGCCAGGCAGCGAACAGCTCTTCCCGGCTCTCGCCGGGTAGCTCGTCGATGCCCAGCAGGCCGGTCAGTCGCGGCTCGATCCAACGCTGCTCCGCCGGTTCGAGTGGGAGTGCGGCGAGCATCTCCGCCACCTTGCGGCGGGCCCCCTCGGGATCTTCCGACTCGGAGATTCCCGCCCGTCCGCGGACGATCTCCGCCAATGCCCAGTAGCTGATCCCCTCGCCGTAGGACGGGGAGCGGCCTTCGTGCCAGAGCACGGTCTCGACCACGCCGTCCAGGTACTTCTCGAGCTCCCAGGCCAACCGGCTCTTCCCGATGCCGGCCTGCCCGATGATCGTCACCAGCCGCGGCTTTCCCTCGCGTGCCGTGGCATGGAACTGGTCCTTCAGGAGCCTGAGCTCCTCATCACGGCCCACGAACGGCGGCTCGAGCGCGGCTGCCCGTCCCTGGCCGCCCCGCCGCGCGACCACGGCGACCGCGCGCCATGCCTGGACCGGCGCCCCCTTGCCCTTCAGATCCTGCGGTCCGACCTCCTCGAAGGCGATGGCGCCCGACGCCGCCCGGTGCGTCGCGTCGCCCACCAGCACTGTGCCGGGTGCCGCGGCTGACTGCAGGCGAGAGGCCGTGTTCACCATGTCGCCGGCGACCATGCCCTCGCCCTCTGCGCCGATGGTCACCGCCGCCTCGCCGGTCAGCACCCCGGCGCGCGCCCTCAGACCAGCACCGCCATCCAGGCCCGGGACGCCGGAGACCAGCTCCAGTGCCGCCCGAACCGCGCGCTCGGCGTCATCCTCGTGCGCAGTCGGGGTACCCCATACCGCCATGACCGCATCGCCGATGAACTTCTCGATCACGCCACCGTGCCGGTCGACGATGTCGCGCGCCAGCTCGAAGTAGCGGCTCAGGAGCTCTCTGGTGTCCTCGGCGTCGCGCTGCTCGGAGGCCGACGTGAAGCCGACCAGGTCCACGAAGAGCACGGACACGAGGCGCCGTTCCGCTACGCGCTCCGGTAGGGCGGCGGTCGAAGCTGGTGCGCCGGCGGTGGCCGTCTCCGGTGACTGCGCCAGACCAGCCAGGGACGTCCCGCATTCGCCGCAGAACTTTGCGCTGGCCGCGTTCTGGGTACCGCACGACGGACATGCCACTCCGAGGCGGTGGCCGCACTCGACGCAGAACTTGAGGCCGAGCTCGTTCTCGGTCCCGCAATTGGCGCAGGTCAGCACGAATCAGAAGCCCCCATCGGCTCAGTGATGCGCATACGCCGGTGCAGCATACGGCGAGATGCGCATCATGGCGTCG
>DASSEC010000238.1:0-7209 GCA_035696685.1 Candidatus Limnocylindria bacterium
AGGCGGAGATGCTGGCGTACGGCGCTCGAGAGCTGCGCGAGCGCGGCCGGCAGCAGATCGAGGAGCTGAGCGGCCAGCTGCGGGCCGGGGCGCAGGAGCTGTCCGGCTCGGACGACTGGCACACGCTGCTGATGGACCTCAACAAGGATCGGCCGGCCACGCCGGAGCACATGCGCCGCGGCTACGAAGAGTGGACCGAACGGGCCCGCGCGTTCCTGAAGGAGAAGCGGCTGACCAGCTTCCCCGAGGGCGAGGAGTGCGTGGTGGTGCCCTCCGCGCCGTTCCAGCGACCCGTGTTGGCGGTGGCGTACTACGTGGCGCCGCCCAGCTTCGCGAAGACGATGCGCGGTCACTTCTTCGTGCCGTTCCCGCCGGACACCGCCAACGAGGACGAGATCGCCAAGCGCCTGGAGTCAAATGCGTACCCGGCCATTCCCACCACCGCGGTCCACGAGGCGTATCCGGGGCACCACTGGCACCTGGTCATGGCCAAGGGCAATCCGTCGCACCTCCGGCAGCTGTTCGGCACCAGCTACTTCGCCGAAGGCTGGGCGCTGTACGCCGAGCGGATGATGGAGGAGAACGGCTTCTACGACGACCTGCGGCACGTCATGTACCGCTACGAGGCCACCCTGTTCCGGGCGGCGCGCATCGTGGCCGACACGAGCCTGCACCTGGGTGAGATGACCCATGCCGAGGCGGTGGACTTCATGATGGCCAACTCGTCCATGACGGAGCCGACCGCGCGCGCCGAGGTCACCCGCTACTGCTCGTGGCCCACCCAGGCCTCCTCGTACCTCACCGGCTGCCTGGAGATCCTGCGCATCCGGGACCGATACCTGTCCGCCCGCGGGACCGATGCCTCCGACACGGGCGCTCTGCGCGACTTCCACGACGCCATCACCGGCTCGGGCACGCTGCCGATTGCCCTGGCCGAGCGCGCCGTGATGGCATCGCTCGAGCCGGCCCGATGAGCGTCGCCACCTCGGCCATCGATGACCTGGCCAACCGCGCCTGGGACGTGCTGCTGGCCGCCGATCCGCTGCAGGCGACGGTGATCGGCGAGCACGCCTACGACGATCGTCTGCCCGATATCTCCCCGGCCGGCCACGCGGCCCGCGTGGCGCAGTACGAGGCGCTGCTCAAAGAGGCCGACGGCCTGACGCCTGACCCGGCGCACAGCGAGGATGCGCTCACGCTGTCGGCGCTGCGTTCCTCGGTGGAAGCAGCGCTCGCCAAGGAGCGGGCCGACCCGACCACGTACACCGTGGACGTGATGTGGGGCATGCAGACCGACCTGTTGACCATGGCCTCCTACCAGCCGCTGCGGAATCCCGAGGATGGCCGCATGCTGCTGGAGCGCTGGCGCGCCATCGCGCCGACCATGGACCAGGTGGTGGCCAACCTGCGCGAGGGGCAGGCCGCCGGCCTGCTGCCCATTCGCACGTCGGCAGAACGAGTGGCTGAGCAGTTGACCGCCGAGTTCGCAGCACCGTCCGAGGAGGATGGGCTGCTGGCGCCGCTGCAGGAACGCCCGGAGGAGGGCTGGAGCGACGGCGACTGGCATCGCTTCGCGGATGACCTGCAGCGCATCGTGGAGGGGTCCGCACGGCCCGCGTTCCAGCGGTTCCTGGCCTATGTCCAGTCGGAGGCGGTGCGGCATGCTCGCGAGCCGGAGCTGGCGGGGATCGGCAACCTGCCAGGCGGGGCCGCGATCTACCGGGCGCTGGTGCGCGGCGAGACGACCAGTGAGCTGGAGCCGGAGCAGATCCACGCCACCGGCCTCGCGGAGGTCGAGCGGATCGACGCCGAGCTGGCGGAGCTCGGCGGCCGCGTACTGGGCGCCACTTCGCTGGCCGCCACCCAGGCGGCACTGCGGGACGACCCGCGCATGCAGTTCGAGACCGGCGAGCAAATCGTGGAGGTCGCCGAGCGCTCGCTCGCACGGGCGCAGGAGGCCACGCCCCGCTGGTTCGGTCGCCTGCCGCGCACGCCGTGCGTGGTGACCCGCATGCTGCCGGCCGAGGAGGAGCACTCCACGGTGGCGTACTACCGCGACCCGGCGGCCGACGGCAGCCGCCCCGGCGAGTACTACGTCAACACCTCGCATCCCGAGACCAGACCGCGGTACGAGGCGGAGGCGCTGTCCTTCCACGAGGCTGTGCCCGGCCATCACCTGCAGGTCGCCCTGTCGCAGGAGCTGCCCGACACGCTGCCGGCGCTGCGGCGCCACTCCTACCTGATGGCGTATGTCGAGGGCTGGGGCCTGTACAGCGAGCGGCTGGCGAACGAGATGGGCCTCTACTCCGGCGACATCGATCGGCTGGGCATGCTCTCGTATGACGCGTGGCGCGCCTGCCGACTGGTCGTGGACACGGGCATGCACGCGCTGGGCTGGTCCCGCGACCAGGCCATCAGCTTCATGCGCGAGCACTCGGCGCTGGCGCAGAACAACATCGTCAACGAGGTGGACCGATACCTGGGCCGCCCGGGCCAGGCGCTCGCCTACAAGATCGGTCAGCTGGAGATCCTGCGCCTACGGCGCGAGGCGGAGGCTCGGCTCGGCGCGGCCTTCGACATCCGCGCCTTCCACGACGCGGTGCTGGGCCACGGCCCGCTCCCGCTGGCCACGCTGGCGGAGGCCGTTGCCGCCGACCTCGCCTAGCAGTCCTGGGCGCGACCGCCGGCTCGGATCGTCAGTTGCGGGGCGTGTATTCCACGAAGTCGTACATGTGCGCGTAGTCCGGCGACAGGTACGTCATGTCCGGGAGCATCGGCAGATGGGTGCCGAACATCGCGTTGAACACGACCCGGAACTCGTTCATGGGGCTGGTGCGGTCCGTGAAGCCGTAGTCCCGCGGATCGATCCCGTTCGGCAGGTGGATCGCGTTGAGGATGCCGAACTTCTGGGCGATCTGCGCGTCGGAGGCCGTGAGCCAGTCGAAGTTGCCCTCGTTGAGGGAGAACTCGCGGGGCCATGGGCCCTCATCGGCCTGGAGGACGATGATGGGGTCGGTGGGATCGCGCAACAGCGTGTCGATGGCGGTCAGCACCTTCTTGTTCGCGAACTGGACCTGCCACACGTACTTCACCTTCTCGATCTGCGCCCGTGCGGCGTCCTCGCTGAGGGGCTCGCCATTCGGGCCGAACACGTACGGCGGGTGCGGCAGCAGGATGTGGGCGAAGACGTAGTTGGGTCCCGGCCGCTCCACGGTCTCCGCCAGCCGGTCGAACGTGAACAGCGTCGTGTTGCGAGCCAGGTCACGGCTGCTGGTCGCCTCGCCGTCGTCCTCGCCGCTCTCCGCCGCGGGCGGCGAGACGAACGACCAGAAGGTCGTTGCCTCCAGCGCGGTGCTGAACTCCGCCGAGTCCTGGAAGCGAAGGTCGACGTCCGCGTCGATGTTGTAGGCGGTGGGCTCCCAGTAATTGCCGAGGTGGATGTAGTGGTAGCCGATGGCCTTCAGGGAGGCTGGCACGGCCAGGTGGTCGCGGAGCGCGGCGAAGATGCTGGTGAAGTCGTACGGTGCCTGTGTCTCGCCCAGGGTCTGCTTGCTGATGGGCGCCATCGACAGCGAGCTGTACACCGAGAGGGCGGTCTTGAAGTAATTCGCCCAGGCGTGGCGCGCGACCACGAAGCCGCGCTGCTCGAGCGCCTGCAGGAACGGCTGGTTGTCGAAGTTGTAGACCTTCCGCAGCGTGTCGGCGCCTGCGTAGCGGTCCAGGATGATGTAGTAGACGTCGGGCGGCGTGGCCGGCGCCTGCAGCGGCACCGTCTTGGCCCCGGTGACCGCGGCCGCGGCTGAGGCGGACGCGGAGGCGTAGTTCGCGACCCGGAAGGCATTGAACGCGACCAGCAGAACGGCTGCCACCGTCAGGAAACGTCCGGCCGGCACCACGATGCGCCTGAACCGCCACACCGCCACCACCGCCGCCACTGCCAGCGCGGCCCACAGCACGGCCATCACCCAGCGCTGCCCGAACAGGCCGCCGACCAGGTTCCACGCGTGCCCGAACGAGAAGAACAGGATGACCAGCGCCGATGCCAGCACCGCCCCGCGCTGCCAGCTCCGGAAGACCGCGGCCAGGACCAGCAACGCCGCCAGCCCGCCGGCCATGCTCACCAGCAGTGGCATCCACAACGGCTGCAGGGTGACTTCCTGCTCCGCGTTCTCCGCGAAGAGGAAGAGCACCGGGAACGCCGCCAGCAGGATGGGATGCAGCGACATCGAGATCCCGAGCAGGTCGAGGCGGCGCAATCGGTCTAACATCGGCGAAACACTACGGCAAAGGAAACGTGGAAGGCATGCGCCTCCTCCTCGCTTACATCGACCCTGGCTCGGGCAGCCTCCTGCTGCAGGCCATCCTGGCCGCCATCGTCTCCGTCCCGTTCTTCTTCCGCCGCACGATCGGTGGGGCGCTGGGCCGACTGCGCGGCCGCTCGAAGCCGGACGCGCCGTCGCAGCCGGACGGGTCCGAGCCATCGGAGCACTGAGCGAACCCTCGCTCGACCCTGCGTCGTTCCGCGATCCGAGCGGCCAGGTCTTCCGCCGCGACGGCGTCCTGCATCGGCAGATCCAGGCCGCCGGGGAAGCCGACTGGCGCGCGTTCCAGGCCAGCGGCCTGGCTGCCTCGCTGGTGGCCGATCGGCTCATGGTCGAGCACGAGGACGCCGACCTGTCGACCGCCGCGCGTCCGGGCGCGGTGGCCGTCATCCGCCCCCGCGAGCTGGCCCTGATCTCCTATCCCTACGAGTGGTCCTTCAGCCAGCTTCGCGAGGCGGCCCTGGCCACGCTCGAGCTGCAGCGGCGCGCCCTCGCCGCCGGCATGCGGCTGAAGGACGCCAGCGCCTACAACATCCAGTTCGACGCTGGCCGGCCGATCCTGATCGACTCCCTGTCGTTCGAGGCGGGCGATCCCAGCGAGCCATGGCCGGCGTATCGCCAGTTCTGCGAGCACTTCCTGGCGCCCCTGGCCCTGATCGCGTACCGCGATCCGCGCTGCTCCCTGATGCTGCGCGACTTCATCGACGGCATCCCCGTCGACTACGCCGCTGCGCTGCTGCCGTGGCGCACGAGGCTGCGGCCCGGGCTGCTCGCCCATCTCCACCTGCACGCGGGTGCGCAGCGGCGTGCGCAGGCTGCCGCCCCGACGGCCGAGCACCGGCAACCCCGCCGCATGTCGCAGACGGGGCAGGAGGCGATCCTGGACAACCTGCGCCGATCCGTGGAGAGCCTGCACTGGAACCCGGGCGGGCATTGGGTGCAGTACGGCATCGAGACCAGCTACTCGCCATCCAGTGCGGCCTCGAAGCGCGCGATCGTCGAGCGCATGCTGGAGCGTGCCGGCGGCACCGTGGTGTGGGACCTGGGCGCCAACGTGGGCACGTACTCGACCATCGCCGCCGGGAACGGCCGCCAGGTGATCGCCTTCGACCAGGATGCCTCCAGCGTCGAGCATCACTGGCGCACGCTCAGCGCCGAGGCGCGCGCATCCGTCCTGCCGCTGGTCATGGACCTGGCCAACCCCTCGCCTGCCCTCGGCTGGGCGCTCGAAGAGCGTCGATCGCTGATCGAGCGCGGCCCGGCCGACATCGTGCTGGCGCTGGCCCTGGTGCACCACCTGGCCATCGGCAACAACGTCCCGCTGGACCGCGTGGCAGACCTGGCGGCGCGGTTGGGACGCTGGGCCATCATCGAGTTCGTGCCGAAGGAGGACCCAATGACGCGGCACCTGCTCGCCGCGCGAAAGGACGTCTTCCCCGGCTATACCCTCGACGGATTCCGTGCCGCTGCCAGCGAACGCTTCCGGATCGTCGAGGAGGCTGCGATCGAGGACAGCCTGCGCACCCTCTTCCTGTTGGAGCGCGCCTGATCCGCAGCTGAGCCGTACCTCGCGGGACTCGATTGAGTCGTTTGAGGCCCTTCCGCACCCATACCGTGTGAATGCGCCGGGCCCAACCGGCGCAGGATGGCGGAAGGTTCATGGATATCGAACTCGTGGTACGGGCGCAGAAGGGTGACGAAGGGGCATTCGCGAGCCTCGCCGTGGCCATCGGCGACCGACTCCATGCGGTGGCGCACAGGATCCTGCGCGACACCGACCTCGCCGAGGATGCCACGCAGCAGGCGCTGCTGAGCATCTGGCGAGACCTTCCGCAGCTGCACGACCCGGCGCGCTTCGACGCCTGGTCGTATCGGCTCCTGGTGCGCGCCTGCTACGCCGAGGGTCGCCGATCTCGCCGCTGGACCCCCAATCTGCGGATCATGCCGGCCGACGAGCCGGTGACCGCCGATGAGCTCTCGTCGGTCGTCGATCGCGACCAGCTGGAGCGCGGTTTCAGGCGTCTTTCCGTTGACCATCGTGCGGTCGTGGTACTGCATCACTACCTCGATCTGTCGCTGGCCGACATTGCTGATGCGCTTGACGTGCCAGAGGGCACTGTTCGTTCTCGATTGCACTATGCGATGCGAGGGTTGCGCGCGGCGCTTGTTGCCGATGCCCGCCCTGCGCCGCGGGAGGCCATCCAATGAATGCTGACCGCGACGAGACCCGCATCGTTCGATCCTGGCTCGAAGCTGGCGCGACGCAGCTGCCCGACCGGGTACTTGACGCAGTGCTTGATCAACTCCCCAAGACCACACAGCGCCGGCACTCCTTGCTGGCGCGGAGGTTCCCCATCATGAATAGCAACGCGTTCCGCTTCGGCATTGTCGGTCTGGCGGTCGTCGCGGTGCTCCTCCTGGGCGCCAGATTGCTGCCGCCCTCCAACAGGGGCGGACCGCCGGCCCCCACGCCGACGCCGACCCCCACTGCCACCCCCGTGCCGCTCTCCGGGTCGGTGACCGACCTCACGGCGGGGGTCCATAGGGCGGGCGAGCCCTTCCTGTTGCCGGTTACAGCCACGCTTCCCGCCGGCTGGCAGGGCCACGTCGGAGGGCCCTATTTCGTTGACCTGTTCCCCAAGGGCAGCGCAGTCGACGGCCTGTTCTTCCTGATCTTTCACAAGGTTTCCGCCGACCCGTGCGACAGCAACAAGGGGATGGTCGACGTGCGTTCCGATAAGGTCGCCGGCCTGGTTACCGCGCTATCCGACATGCCGGGCATCGAGGTCTCGGACGTTGTCGACTCATCGCTGGGCGGGTACAGCGGTACCCGGCTCACCATCAGCGCTCCGCCCAGTTTCAAAGGCTGCACACTGCCTCCTGACGG
>DASSEC010000239.1:0-2036 GCA_035696685.1 Candidatus Limnocylindria bacterium
CTCCAGCGGCCTCGAGGTCCACCGGACGTGGCGTCAAGAACCTGGCGAAGACAAATGACCAGGCGGCGCCACCGACCAGGGCGCCGAGGATGGGGCCGACCGTCCACACCCACCATGGCCGTCCCACCCCCGGGAAGGCGGCGGCGCCCCAGCCAAGGATCGTGATGGCGATCCGCGGCCCGAGGTCACGCGCCGGGTTGATGCAGGCCATGGTGAGCGGGGCCTCCACCATGATGATGAAGGCGATGATGAAGCCGATCCAGAGGGCGAACAGGGGCAGGTTGGGCGCGAACGAGTTGCACGTGTCCACCGCGGCGTAGACGACGACGGCCAGGATGAAGGTGGCGAACGCCTCGGCGAGCACCGCGGTGGGGGTGTTGATGATGTTCAGCGGCCACTTCTGCGCGGCGGCGATGGCGGGATTGGGCGAGTAGCAGGCGAAGATCATCCCGCTCAGGCTGCTGTTGGGCTGGCCGCGGGTGATCTTGGAGGCGGCCTCGAAGGCCCGGATCGGTCCGCTGAAGAAGAAGTAGAGGACTAGGGCGCCAAGCACGCCGCCGGAAATCTGGGCGGCGATGTAGACTGGGACGTCGCGCCACGGGAACCGTCGGAACGACGCCAGCATGATGGTGATGGCGGGGTTGAAATGCCCTCCGCTGACCGCGGCGGACACGACCACCATCACCGTGATCGCGAAGCCGAAGGCGATGCTCAGCTCGAACAGCCCGTAGGCGCCCGTCGTGAGCGCCGTGGCGACGGTCATCAGGCCGATCGAGGCCAACAGGAACACGGCGCTGAACTCGGCCAACGCCCGCTTCCACAGGGCTAGATTCTCCACATCAGCACCTCCAGGCCGTCTGAATATGGATCACGACCACTTGGTACGGCCCATCACGCTGGACAACTCCCTCCCGGGCGCCGCGCGGCCACGTTGGAGCCGTAGCCGCGCGGCCCCGTCCGGCACGGGAGCCATTCCGACAGATCTGGGCCAGCGCCCTCCTGGCGCTCCGGCAACGCATGTTGCGGCCCGCGAGCCGTGGGCCGTCGTCGGCAGCTAGCGTCCCAGCATGAACTCGCGCAGGAGGTTGGCCAGCCGATCCTCGGCTTCCAGGGCCAGGCTATGTCCGCACTCCTGGAAGACCTCTGCGCGATCGACCTTCTCGGCCACCTTGAGCATCTGCTCCTCGACCAGTTCGCCGAAGAACTCCGGCGCGCCGATGGTGACGATCGGCATGCTGATCTTGGTCTGCTTGAGTTCCTGGTTGATGCGGCCGTTCTTCAGCCCGGCGCGATAGGTTTCCAGGACGCCGCGCAGTCCGCCGGGGGCCTTGACCTTGGAGATCCACTCGTCGATCGCCTCGTTGGTGATCGCCGTCGGGTTGTAGGTCTCGGCCTTGATCCAGAACTCCCAGAACTCGCGCTCGTGGCCGGTGATCAGCATCTCGGGCAGATGGGGGATCCAGAAGAAGGGGATGTGCCAGACCCACACGCCTTTGAGGTTGAACTGCGCGGCCACGTTCTCGGGGGTGAAGAAGGACCACTCCTCCAACCCCTCCCCCGAGAGCAGCATCTCCGCGAAGCAGAGGGTCTTGACCCGCTCCGGACGGGTGGCCGCCAGGACGTAGGCGAACTCGGCGCCCCGGTCCTCGCCGTGCAGATGGAACTGGTCGTGACCGAGCGACGTCATCAGCTCGGCCATGTCGTCGGCGTTGGTGCGGGAGTCGTAGCCTTCCTCAGGGGTGGGGCGATCGGTGTCGCCGAAGCCGCGAAGGTCAGGGGCGACCACGGTAAAGTGCTCGGTCAGCAGGGGGATCAGCTTGTACCAGTAGTAGTGCGTCTTGGGGGTGCCGTGCAGCAGCAGCAGGGGCTCACCCTGGCCGGCCGTGACGTAGTGCATGCGGATGCCGTTGACCCGCGCTCGGCCGTGGTTCACCGGGTTGCCCGCGTGGTCGTAGATTTCTGGCATCGACGCCCTCCTCGTAGTCGACGTTGAGCTGCTTGCGGTGGTGCCGTCGCGCCGCTGCCGGCACCGTGAG
>DASSEC010000240.1:0-9035 GCA_035696685.1 Candidatus Limnocylindria bacterium
CTGGTACATCCTCAAGGTCGACGGCATTCGGGCCGCCACTGACAACACGACCCTGCGGGGCCTGCTCACCGGCCTGGGCGTGAGCGATGCCGCCTACCGCGACTTCGTGCGCCAGGAGATGCTGCGCGACGAGTTCCAGCAGTACTTCGAGACGAAGGTCGTCACGCTGTTCGAGCCGCAGCGCAAGGTCTCGCAGATCGTGATCACCCGGGACGCTGCCGGCAGCCCGGGCACCAAGATCCGCATTCGGCACATCCTGGTCGCGCCGCTGCCCGGCAAGGCGGACCAGAGCAAGGCCACCCCCAAGCAGTGGCGGGCCGCGCTGGACAAGGCGAGGGCGCTCCGGGCCGCGGCGGTGAAGCCGGATGCCGACTGGTGGGAGCTGGCCAAGCAGAGCGACGATCCCGGCAGCGCCGCGCGCGGCGGGTCGCTGGGCTGGGCCGACCCCGGAACCCTCACCACCCAGTTCGTGCTGCCATTCGCCCGCGCGGTGCTGCGGCTGGATGTTGGGGACACGAGCCAGCCGGTCAAGTCCGACTTCGGCTACCACATCATCCAGGTGGTGGAGCGACGCTCGTCGGTCCAGAGCTTCGCCGACGATCTCGCCGCCAAGCTGCAGAAGGACCCGGAGAGCTTTGCCGCCACCGCCAAGGAGCTGAGCGACGACTACGCCACGGCGGGCAGCGGGGGAGCCATCGGCTGGGTGCTGCACTATCAGCTGGCCAACAGCGCGGACGATGCGATCTTCGGCCTGACCAAGCCCGGCGATGTCTCGGAGCCGATCGGGACCCGGGGCGAGCTCACGATCTACAAGCTCGACGACTCGACCGACAACCGCTACGCCACCAAGTCGGCCCGTGACAAGGCGAAGAACGGATTCGACAACTACCTCGATCGGCTCAAGCAGGACGTCGGCTACTGGCTCGACGCCGAGTTCCTGCCGACCACGACTGCCGTCGGCTGAGCCGATCGTGGCCGGCTCGCTGGACGAGCTGCTGCAGGCGGCCGGCCTGGACCCGGCCGACGGCGTGCAGCTGGTCGCCGCCGATCGACTGACGGGGATTGCCTTCGATCCGTCGCTGCCGCTGATCCTCCTTCCCGCCGCTGCCGATGCCGCCGCCGGCGCCGCCTCTCCCCCTGGCGGGACGCTGCCCGGTCGCCACGCTCGACGGACGGCTCGTGACGTCCTGCTGGCCCTGTATCCGCGCACCCATCGCGTGCGCCCACTGCCGGCGGGCGGGGAGCGGCTGCTCGAGGACCTGACCGCCGAGGAGCTGGCCGGCGGGACCTGGCTGCTGCCGCCGCTGCCGCCGCTCGACAACCTGTCGAGCCCGCACGGGATGGCGGCCATCTCCGCCAGGCTGCGGGCGGAGGATGGCTGTCCCTGGGATCGCCGCCAGACGCACGCCAGCCTGCGGCCGTTCGTGCTGGAAGAGGCCTACGAGACCGTCGACGCCATCGAGCGCGGCGGACCGGCGGACCTCGCCGAGGAGCTGGGAGACCTGTTCCTGCAGGTCATCCTGCACGCGCAGCTGGCCGCGGAGGAAGGCACCTTCGACCTGACCGATGTCTACCGCACCCTGGGCGCCAAGATCGTCCGGCGGCATCCGCACGTGTTCGGCGACGTGGAGGTGGCCGATGCGGCCGAGGTGCTCCGCAACTGGGAGACGATCAAGGCCGGCGAGCGCGCCGATGCCGGGGCCGCGCCCTCGCCATTCGCCGGTATCGCCCGGGCGTTGCCGGCGCTTCCCGCCAGCCGCGAGATCCAGGAGCGTGCCAGCTCTCTTGGCTGGGACTGGCCGGCCATCGAGGGTGTCTGGGACAAGGTCCACGAGGAGCTGGACGAGCTGCACGAAGCCGCGGGCGACGGCGACGAGGCGCGCGACCAGCGGCTGCACGAGCTCGGCGATGTCCTGTTCGCATCGGTCAACCTGGCACGCTGGCTGAAGCTCGACCCGGAGGAGGCGCTGCGCGCCGCCAACCGGCGCTGGATCGAGCGCTACGAGCGGGTCGAGCGGCTGGCCGAGGAGCGCGAGATGGTGCTGGCCGACCTCTCGGCCGAGGAGAAGGACGCCCTCTGGAACGAGGTGAAGGTGGCGCCGGCGTGAGCCGCGTCGCGATCGTGGTCCACGCCATCTACCCGGGCGACACGCGGGTGCGGCGCCAGGCGGACGTGCTGCTCGCCGCCGGCCACGAGGTGGACCTCTTCTGCCTCCGGCAGCCGGGCGAGCCGGCGGACGATGTCATCGGCGGCGTGCGCGTTCATCGCCTGCCGGTGAACCGCATCTTCGGCAGCTTCGCCGGGCACCTGGCCGAGTACCTCGCCTTCGCCGGGATGGTGAGCGTGCGGCTGGCGGCAGAGCACCGCCGCCGTCGGTATCGGCTCATCCAGGTGGCAACCGTGCCGGACTTCCTGGCCTTCGCGGCCGCGCCGATTCGCCTGGCCGGCGTGCCGCTGCTGCTCGACCTCCACGAGGACATGCCGGAGTTCTTCCGCGATCGCTTTGCCCATCCGCTGCTGCGGCCGCTGCTGCCGGTTGTGACCGCTTCCACGCGTGCTGCCGCCAGCTTCGCGACGGAGCTGATCACCGTCCACGAGCCGCTGCGGCAGCTATCGATTGCGCGGGGCGTCCCGCCCGAGCGGATCCACGTGGTCATGAACGCGCCGGACCCGCAGGTCTTCGACCCTGCCCGGTTCCCGCGCCGCGGCTTCATGGAGGACGGTGAGCTGCGGCTGATTCACCACTCGAACCTGCAGCGCCTCTACGGACTGGACCTCGCCGTCGAGGCGGTGGCCGAGCTGGACCGGATGGAGCTGCCGTACCGACTGGATGTCTACGGCGACGGCCCGTTCCGGCCGGAGATCGAGGCGGCCATCGCACGAACCGGCACCGCCGAGCGGGTGCGCCTCCACGGCCGGGTCCTGCTGGACGAGCTGCCGGCCCTGCTCGCCGGATCGGACATCGGGCTGGTGCCGTCGCGGCCGGACCCGTACCTGCGCTACTCGTTGAGCGCCAAGCTGCTCGAGTACGCGGCCATGGGGGTGCCGGTCATCGCCAGCGACCTGGCGACCTTTCGAGCGCACTTCACCGAAGCCGCCATTCGGTACGTCCCCGGTGGGGACCCTGGCGCGCTGGCCGTTGCCATCCGGGAGCTGGCCGCCGATCCGGAGCGCGCAGCGCGCCAGGCGGCGGGGGCGCAGCGGCAGCTCGCCGCCTACCGCTGGGAGCTGCAGGCGGCGCGCTACCTCCAGATCGTCGAGCGACTGCTCGCGCAGTCGCCTACGAGACGACGGTGAGCGAGAAGGTGTCCGCGTAGATCGTGCCGTTCAGGCTCGTCACCGACATGACGATCCTGCCGCGCACCGTCCCGCCGGGCGCCGTCACGTTGCGCTCCGACAATGTCCAGCCCGCCGGTGCGGTGAACACGGCGAGGCCCGTGGTGCCGATCTTCGCCCCCGTCGACCCGAACCAGACGATGCGGATGCGATACGTGAACGTGTCGGTCGTGGCCGGGATCCTGGTCCACCCCGAGAAGTGGTACGTCTCGCCGGCAACCACGTCGTTCAGATCCTGGCGGACGCTGTAGGTCAGGTTGTTCGTCCCGAGATGACGGCCGGAATAGGTGCCGTCGTGCTTGGCGAAGCTCGTCCGGGTGAACTGGGCGTTCGCGCGGTCCTTGATCCAGAAGTCGGGGATATGGTTGCCGTTGGCATCCTGCTCGAATCCGCCGTTCTTGATCAGGTTGGGAGGCGTTGCGACCGCGCCGAGCTCGACGATCCGGCCGTCGTTCTCCGAGGGCCGGACGTTGTTGTCCGTGCCGCGGTCCGCCACGTAGAAGCTCTTCTTCGACGGGTCAAGGCTGGACGCCCCGTAGGCGAGCGCCGACGGATGCCGAATGTTGGCCGTCGAAAGGTCGAACGCCCGGATCAAGGTCGTGGGGTTGGCCGGGTCGAGCTCCAGGATGTCCGCGTTCTTCTCGTTGGCCACCACGAACAGCCGGTTGTCGGCGAACTCCACCCCCTCGATATTGCGGATGCCCAGGGGGTTCAGGTCCCAGTGGCTGATGACGTCGTCGCTGCCGGCGCCCTCATAGCGACCGTTCGGGCCTGGCTCGATGCGGTACAGCAGGCCACTGGTGCCGTCGCCCAGCCAGAGGTTGCCGCCGCCCGAGGCGAGGGCCTCGACGCCGAGAGATGGCACGTCGAAGGCGGTGGTGTCGATCGACCGGCGTCGGTCGTCGCTCGTCCCGTAGACGTGATCAGGCCCGCGCCAGACGATGAAGATGCGGTCCTTCACGTCGTCGGAGAAGAAGAACACGTTGCGCGTCAGGTCCGAGGCGATGTCCGTCGGCTCAGTCGAGAACGCCTTCGTCGTCATCGTGCGCTGCACCGCCCCTCGCCGCGAGGTGCGCCAGACGTTCTTGCCCTTGTACAGGCCGGTCTCGTCGACCTCGGAATCGGAAACCAGGAGCTGGCCGGCCATGAGGTCGAGACCTGTCGGATCCGGGCTGGGCGTGCTCCACCTGGAGGTCAGGATGACGTGCCGGACGGCAGTGCTCGTCGCCGCCACAGGCGTCGCGTTGGGCAGGATGACCAGCAGGGCAAAGAGAAAGGGCAAGATGCGGCGCATTGGTTCTCCCCGTTGAGCGTAGGACTGGCTCAGTGACTCGCGATGATAGCCGGCGCATGATGCCCGATCCACGCCGGCCTGTCGACCGGAGCCTCCTCCGGCCGGCCGCCGTGCCCGCCTGATTCCGTTGACGCTCTGCAACGCTGCGAGGCGTGCTCGTCAATTCGTGCCGGAACGGTTCGTTGTGCGTCTGGGACGGGTCACGTACCCTCGGGGGCCGTCAGAGGTTCATGGATGTCGAAGTCCCCTGCCGCCCGCATCTTCCTGGCCGTCGCGCTGGCCCTCGCCGCCGCGGCCGGGGTCCCGGGGCGCCCGGTGGCTCGCGCCGCCGCGTGCACGGTGAACGTGACCGCGGCCGTCGACAAGGTGGACGGTGCGAAGGACGGGCACATCGGCCCCGGCGCCATCATCTGCCTGGCAGCCGGACGGCGGGGGAACATCAAGCTGTTCAACCTGCGCGGCACGTCAGAGCAGCCGATCGTGGTGCGCAATGACGCCGGACCGGTGACCATCACCGGCACGAAGTTCGGCGACGGAGGGATCATCATCGCCGGCAGCTCGTTCCTGCGCCTGACCGGTGCCGGCGCCACCCATGTCTGCGGCGCGGAGTACGACGCCACTGCGCAGCAGTGCGGGATCGTGATCGATGGCGCCAAGAAGGGCGTCAAGATTGTCACCGACAAGGGCGCCATCCACGACCTCGAGATCGACCACCTGGCCGTGACTCGCGTCTCGCAGGAGGTGAAGACGCGCGGCATCCTCATCCATCCACTGCCCGGGCAGCTCGTCTCGGGCCTGCACATCCATCACAACTACGTGACGAACACCCTGGCCGAGGGCATCTACGTCGGCAGCGAGCCTCATGGGAAGCCATTCGCGAGCCTGGCCAAGGTCGAACGGGTCGAGATCGACCACAACCTGGTGAAGGACGTGGGCTATGACGGCATCAAGGTCAAGGTCGCCGTGGCCGATGTCGCAGTCCACGACAACGTGATCCTGAACGCGGGCATCTCCCGCACGCCCGCGCACCAGGGCGGTATCAAGCTGGCGATGAGCGTCGGCGACTACTACGGCAACACCATCGTGGGCGCGGTCGAGGGCATCCGCATGGCCAGGACCATCCCCTCCGCCACGACGCGCTACTTCAACAACCTGGTGGCCGATGTTGTCGACGTCGGGATCGAGGCTGATGAGGCTGGCGCCCAGATCTTCGACAACATGGTGGTGGCCAGCCAGGGGGCCGGAATCCGCGCCACCGGCAGGGGCGCCACGGTTTCGGACAACGTCGTCGTCGCCACCGCCCGGTCGCTGGACGTCACGCGCGGGACGGCGGAGCGGAACCTCACGCTGCGGCTGGGTGCGCCCGGCGCGTTCTAGCCGCCCCTCCGAGTCAGGGGCGATACCCGAACCGCTTCAGCTCGCGCCGGCCGATGAGGCCGAACCAGGTCTTCACCAGCGGATGGACGTGCGTCCGCCAGCGGTCCACGCTGCGCGGGTCGAAACCGCCCGCTCCGTGGCGATCGCCCTCGAAGCTAGAGCCCACCACCACCGTGTCCTCCAGCAGGCCGGGTTCGAACCGGATGCCGATGAAGTCACAGGCCGCGCGCACCGTGGCTTCCGGCTCGGTCACGAGGTCCTCGAACCGGACGAGGCGATAGCGGTGGCCCAGGATTCGCTGGTAGCGGCGGTGGAGGCGGGCGGCGTCCAGCCAGACACGAGAGGTTTCGACCACCTCCACCGGCGCCAGGATCGGGTCGAGCACGCGAGCGGGGATGCCAGGCAGGCGTGCCTTCATGCCTCGCTTGCCTGCCTCGGAGCGAACGATCCGTGAGGCGTAGATGGCCCGCGGGTCCCGGAACGTGTGGATGAACCGCGCATCGGGAAACCAGGCGGCCAGCGTCTCCAGCCCGTACACGTGGTCCGGTGTCTTCTCCCCGCGGATGGTGACCGGCCGCTCGGCGCACTGCGTCTCCACGTACAGCTGCAGCAGCAGGTCGAACAGTGCGCGCTCCGTGAGATCGGTGGCCATGAGCCGGACGCTGAAGTCGTCCGGCTCGCTGTTTCGCCGCAGCCAGATCCAGAACTCGGCGCCGAACAGATCTCGCACCACGGGCTCGAGTGCCGCCCCCCGGCGATCGGCCGGCGCCTCCCGGACCCGAGCCAGGCGCTCACCCAGCCTGAGGCGACGCGCGGACTTGAGGAAGTGCGTCTCGGACGCCAGGCAGACCTGCGGGGAGCGGTTCAGGACGTGGCGCAGGAGCGTCGAGCCCGTCCGAGGGCTGCCGACAATGAAGAGCTGGCCCCCACGGCTCGGCATCATGACGTTGGGCCCGGCTAGATGTAGGTCCGCAGGTAACGCCAGTAGAACCGCGCGACGAAGCTGAAGATCGCGTACTGGAGGCGGTGGGTCAGCGTCGGCGGCTCGACGTGCCAGGCCGGCGGGAACTCGTAGCCCCAGCGTTCCATGTACGGACCCATCACCCGCCGCGCGCGTCGGATGGCCGCCGGCGAGTAGTAGGTTGCGAAGTCACGATCGCGACGGCCGGTGCGGTTGACCACGGGCAGCGGCCGCACCGGTTCGATGCCGATGCGATGCAGCGCCTCGGCGAAGTCATCGGCCAGGCGCTCGAAGCGCATGACGTACCCGAAGCGGCGATGCGACAGGCTGGCCCAGGTGTCGTGCGGGAAGCGGTAGAACTTCAGGAAGAACGTCGAGAAGTCGGCGTCGTCAAGCGCCACGTAGCGGAACATCGCACGGTCGCGCAGGCGGTTGAGGAGCCGCTGGTGCTTCGGCGCGCGGTCGGGATCGGTGCGCCGCGAGTTGTGGTCGGTCTTGAGCTTGAAGTAGAGGCTGACCGCGTCGTCGAGGGGGTTGCGGATGCACGAGAACACGAAGTAGGTCTTCTCGTCGGGCGTCGCCTGGCGCAGGAACTCCTCGTAGGTGGCGTGCTTGTGGAGGATGGGGCGTGCGCCGTAGATGTCGCGCAGCTCGCGACGGATGGCCGTCGAGCCGGTGCGGGGCAGCTCGACGAAGACGAACCGGTGCTGGTGGCTGATCATCACGGCGCGTAGGTACCTGGTCTGCGGGGCTGGGCGAAGGCGACGGCGAGGATACCCATCGAGGCGCCCGCTTACAATGGCCCGCTCCATGGCGCAACCACCTGCCGGCGAGCGGGCAGCCCCGAATCGATCTGGCCTCGGCCGCGCGCTGCGACGCGTGCGGACGCTGGGCGCCTACGCGCTGGGACGCGCCGCGCGCAGGGACTCGCATCGCTGGGTGCTCGGCAATCTCAAGGGCTTCCGGGATGATGCCCGCTACCTGGCCGAGCACTTGGCGGCCGCGCGGCCGGACATTGAGGCGTGGTGGATCGCCGGCTCGGCCGACGAGGCTGACGCTGCCCGGGCTGCCGGGCTGCGCTCCGCGGTTCGCGGGGAGGCAGCGGCCACCGAAGCGCAGCGACACGCGCGGGTGGCCTTCATCGCCAATGGCTTCGGTGACCTGGAGCCAGCCCACCTCGGCGGCGCATTCGTCGTCGACCTGCGCCATGGGCAGGGCCTCAAGAAGGTGCTGCTGGACATGCTGCCGGACCCTGGTGCGCGCCTCTCTCCCCGCCGGCGACTCGCGGTTGCGGCGCGCCGGTGGTGGATCCGGCGCAGGCTCAGTCGGGTGGACATGATCGTGGCGCCGGGCGCATGGGCGAAGGCGCGGTTCGAGACTGCCTTCGGCGGTTCGCCCTCACGTATCCAGGTGCTGGGCATGCCACGGTTCGATGTGCTCCAGGGCGGGGTTGCCTACCAGCGCGTGTCGGGCGGTGACTACCGCGCAGCGCTCGGCATTGGCCGCGAGCAGTACCTGGTCGTGTGGCTGCCGACGTGGCGGGAGGCGGGCGACAGCGCGTGGCTGCCGCGCCTCGAACACGCGGACGTGGAGCGCGCCGCCGTGCGTCGCGACCTCGTCATCCTGGTGAAGCCGCATCCCTTCAGCGACCTGGACGTGTATCGGCAGCGCCTGACCGACAGCCCGCGCGTGCGGCTCCTGACCGAGTCGGCGACGGACGTGAACGCGCTCCTGCGCGAGGCTGATGCGCTGGTCACCGACTACTCGAGCGCCGCGTTCGACTACGCGATCCTGGAGCGGCCCATCCATTTCCTGACGCCGGACCTTGCCGCCTTCACCGCCGGCCATCCCCTGTACGAGCCGATGGAGGCGCTCACCGATGGCCACCAGCACGTGGCCTGGAGCACGCTGGTCGACGCGCTCGTCAGCGATGACGAGACGGGGCTTGCCGCCGCGAGGCGCATCCTGGAGCTCAGCCGCACCCGTTCAGAACCCGGCAGCTCGCAGCGGATCGTGGATGCGGTGGCCCGCGCCGTGGGCCTGTCTCAGCCGGGATCGGCGGCGGT
>DASSEC010000241.1:0-4885 GCA_035696685.1 Candidatus Limnocylindria bacterium
CTTTCGTGGACGATCTGCTGGCGCTGCTGTTCTGCCAGGCGGCGCCCGCAACGGGCCGGCCATGCAATGCGTGCCGTGGCTGCCGCGATGCACGCGCCCGCACGCATCCCGACCTGCTGGTGGGTTCGCCGGCCGGCTGGCGCGAATCCCGCGCAACCGGCGAGAGCATCGTGGCCGCTGCGCGGCGGTGGCTGCTGTCGACCGCCACCTCGCCCGTCGCCGGCGACCTGCGCGTCGTGCTCATCGAGAACGCGGACCAGGCCAATGAGCAGATCCAGAACGCGCTGTTGAAGGTCCTGGAGGAGCCGGCGCCACGCCAGATGTTCATCCTGGTGGCCCAGGACCCCGCCAGTCTGCTGCCCACCATTCGCTCGCGCGCCGCGCCGCTGCGGGTCGGCCCGGTCGGGAGCGCGCAGCTGCGCGACCTGCTGATGGATCGGGAGCGGTTGCCAGCCGACCAGGCCGAGGCCCTGGCCCGGATCGCCGGCGGTCTGGCCGGCCGGGCCATCGGATACGCGCGCGATCCCTCGCTCCTTGAATGGAGGCGACGAACGCAGGCCGAGCTCCTGCACCTGCTGGGACGCGGCCGCGCCGATCGCTTTGCATCGGCCCGGGAGCTCATCGACGCGGCGGCGGCCGTCGGGATGGGCCAGTTGGAACCATCCGACGTGGTCGCCGACGAGGAGCCGGTCAAGCTCGCCGGCAGTGCGCAGCGGGCGGCCGCGCTGCTCATCGTGGAGGCCTGGCGCGCGTTGGTGCGCGACCTGCTGATGGTGCGCTCGGGGCGCGCCGCGCTGGCGGCGGCCACCAGGCAGGTCGAGCTCGAGGACGTGGCCGGATCCCTGCACGACGAGGAGCTGGTGGGCTTCATCAACCTGCTCGAGGACATCGCCGAAGGCCTCCGCGCCAATGCCGCTCCGCGCCTGGCGTTGGAGCGCGCCATGCTCGCCTGGCCCGCGGTGCCGGCCCTGGCGCCGGCCGCGCCGGGCCGATGATCGATCGGCAGCGAATGACGGCCCGGGTCACGGGCCGGGTCCAGGGCGTCGGCTTCCGATGGTGGGTGCGGTCCCGGGCCGACAACCTCGGGGTGACCGGCTGGGTCATGAACGACGACGACGAGCGCGGCCTGCTCGTGGTGGCGGAGGGACTGCCGGACGATCTCGACGAGCTCGAGCAGCTCCTGTGGCATGGGCCCGGCGCGGCGCAGGTGGACGACGTGTCGACCAGGCGCGAACCCGCATCAGGCGAGTTCCACCGTTTCCAGATCAACCGCCAGTGAGGCGGACGTGAACTGGCGAGCCATCGGCTGCTTGGGGGCGATCTTCGGCGGGTTCGTGATCATCGGCCTCCTGGGCATGGCCGTCGCGTTTCGGGACCAGGCCGGCTGCCCGGCCAACCTCCAGTGGGCCGATCGGCTCTATGTCGCCGACGGCACGCCGGCGCCCTCGCCGGCGTTTGGCACCGAGGGACCGGCGGCGAGCATCGGCGCCACGTTCATCGGGCTCACCACGCGTGCGATGTACGGACCGCCGGGCAGCTCTCCGTCGACCGCTGCGGCTGATCGGCCGCGCGTCGTAGCTATGGACTGCAACAACGGCACCTACCAGACCTACCAATGGGATGGCGTGACGCGCACGCCACTGCCCTCGGCTGCCGGTGAGTGACGAGCGGCGGCCGCTCCGGCTGCTGGTGAACCCGGCCGCAGGAGGCAAGCCGGCGTCCCCCGCGACCGAGCATCCACCCCTGCAGCCGGAGGAGATGCGGGATCAGCTGGCCCACGGCGGCCTGGAGGTCCTGCTGCACGTGCTCGACGAGGACGACGACCCGGGCCGCCTGGCGGCCGACGCTGCGGCAAGCGGGCAGGACGTGGCGGTGGCCGGCGGGGACGGGACGGTGCGGCCTGCGGCCGCTGCCCTGGTGGGGACCGATGCCGTCCTCGGCGTAATCCCGCGCGGGTCGTGGAACAACATCGCCACCGGCTGGGGTCTGCCGCGCGAGGAGCCTGATGCCCTGCGGGTCATTGCCGCTGGCGCCCGGCGGAGTGTCGATGTCGGGGTCGCCTGGCATCCCGGCGACAGCGAATCCGGGACCGCTTCGGAACCAACGACTGACGACCCGCTGCCACCAGCTGCGGCGGCATTCTTCGAGGCCGCTGGCGTGGGTCTCGACGCGGCAGGTTTCGGGGCGGCGGCAGTGGGGGTGCGATACGGGACCTGGCGGGCGATGCGCGCGGCCTGGCGTGCGATGCGCCGACGGCGGACCCGGATGCTGCTCACCGTGGACGGCCGGCGGCTACGGACGAGCGCGCCGGCTGTGACCGCCTGCAACGGGCCGTACTACGGGTTTGGGTTCGGGCTCGCGCCCGAGGCCGACCCCGCGGACGGGGAGCTCGACCTGGTGATCTTCTCGGGCATGTCCACCTTCGACGTCCTCAAGCATTACCTGGCCGTGGCCCGGAACCGAACGCGCCGCGAGCCTCGGATGCAGCGCCTCGCCGTGAAGCGGGTCACCGTGGCGGGCCTGCATCGCGCCCTGCCGGCACATGCCGATGGCGAGCCCATTGGCGTCACCCCGGTGGTGTTCGCCGTACGGCCGGCCGCGCTGCGGATCTTCGGGCCGCCGGATCAGGCGCCGGGCAGCCCCGTGGCCGCGGCCGCATCGGCTCCGAACAAGCGCCCGTAGGTGGCCAGCGCGAAGCGGTCGGTCATGCCGGCCACGTAATCGGCTGCCTGTACCACCAACGGTGCCGCGTCCTGGCGGTAACTGGGTGGGATCTCCTCCGGATGGGACAGGTGGTGCTCCATCAGCGCGCGCAGCAGGCCGATCGCCTGCGTCTGGTGGGCGGCCTGCTCCGGCGCGAAATAGACCCGCTCGAACATGAAGTCGCGCAGCTCGTGCATGACCGCCAGCGTCCCGTCGTCCATGCGGACCTCGCCCACCGTGGCCGAGTGCTCGATGACGGCCTCGATCATCTCCCCGATCCAGGCCCGTCCGGGCTCGCCGAAGCGTCGGCTCACTGACTCGGGAAACGCGGTGCTGGAGAGCAGCCCGGCGCGGATGGCGTCGAGCGCATCGTGGGTCAGGTACGCGATCCGATCGGCGTAGCGGATGCACATGGCCTCCTGCGTCGCCGGTGGCGGCAGGATCTTCCAGGAGTGGGCGCGGATGCCGTCGCGGACCTCCCAGGCGAGGTTCAGATCCTCGAGCACCTCGAAGATGCGGACGCTCTGCGCGGCGTGGTGCCAGCCGTCGGGCGGGAAGTAGGGCGAGAGCGCCTCCTCCCCGGTATGGCCGAAGGGCGTGTGGCCCGCGTCATGGCCCAGCGCGATGGCCTCGGCCAGTGACTCGTTCAGGCTCAGCCCAGCAGCCAGCGCGCGGCCGATCTGGGCGACGTGCAGGGTGTGCGTGAGCCGCGTGACGTAGTGGTCCCCGTCGGGATTCACGAACACCTGGGTCTTGTGCTTCAGCCGGCGGAAGGCCTTGGCATGGATGATCCGGTCGCGGTCGCGCTCGAAGGCGGTGCGCAGCGAGTCGGGCTGCTCGGCACGGGCGCGGCCGCGGGACGCGACCGACCGCGTCGCCGCGGGGCTCAGCCGTTCCTCCTCGGCCTCCCTGGCGGCACGGTCGCGACGGATCAGCGCGTCCTGCACCCGCCGATGATGGCTGATGGGCGCTTACTCAGGACTTCTTCCTGGATCCCTTGGTCTCCCCGTGCTCGCGGCGCTGCTTATTGACCGTTCGCGCCGCACGCTCCTCTGCTTCATCGGCACTGACGCCGCGATCCTCGTACGAGTCCTTGATGTGCTCGTACTGGCGCTCGCGCTTCTTGCTGCTGCCGGCTGGCATTTGCTGATCCTCCAGTGGCGAATCCTGCCCCGCGGGCTGCTGCATCCGGCGTGCCGATTCGCGGGCTGGCGCGTGGCTTGCACCCATGCATCGGTGAAAGCAACGAACGTACCGAGAATCGAGAGGAACCCTGACCCCATGAGCACCGTAACCAAGACCGTCGACGTCAACGTGCCGATTCGCACGGCGTACGACCAGTGGACCCAGTTCGAGCAGTTCCCGCGCTTCATGGAGAGCGTCAAGAGCGTGCAACAGCTCGACGACACGCACCTGCACTGGGTCGCGGAGATCGCCGGCCAGCACAAGGAATGGGACGCGGAGATCAGCGAGCAGCACCCCGACGAGCGGGTGGCGTGGCACAGCACCAGCGGCGCGAAGAATGCCGGCGTGGTCACATTCCATCGGTTGGACGACAACACCACGCGAGTCACCCTGCAGATGGACGTGGAGCCGGACGGCCCCATCGAAACCCTGGGCGACTGGGCGGGCGTGCTGGATCGCCAGGTTGACGAGGACATGGATCGGTTCGCCAAGTACATCACTGGCCGTGGCGAGCCCACGGGCGCCTGGCGCGGCAACGTGGAGAGCCCCTCCAGCCGTTGAGGACCGAGCCATGAAGGAAGACCGAGAACAGGGTGGGCTGACCGGCGCGACCGGCAGCCTCACCCCCTCGGACCCGGACGACGAGTTCGTGCCGGCCGAGACCCGCGAGATCAGTGATCCCGATGCCGCTCGGCGCGTGACGGCCGAGACACACCGCCGGGCTGTGGACCGCGGCGCCGGGAGCCGCGACCAGGCGGCCGGCCCCGAGCCTGCCAGTGACAAGCAGCCACAATCCACGCGGTCCGGTGGCTACGGGTCAGGCACAGGGCTGAGCGCCGAGGACCCCGCATACCGGATGGAAGAGCGCTCGCTGCCGGCAGCGCAGCCGCCTGCGGGCGACGACACGATCCTGGGTGGTGACGAGCGTCGCGATCCGGAGGCCGAGCACCTGTAGATCGGCGCTATAGAGCGGGTTGGCGCGCCGGACAGGTGTCGG
>DASSEC010000242.1:0-7599 GCA_035696685.1 Candidatus Limnocylindria bacterium
ATCGGCCGCTGCCACCCCCTCCATCCGGGCGGCTACGACCCGGTGCGTTGAGCACCGGCCGAGTGTTGAGGACGAGCTGACCTTGCCATTGCCGTTCGCCGAGGGGTTCCTGGGGATCCAGCACTTCACGCCGCCCTGGGACGTCATCTTCCTGCCCCTCTTCAACCTCCTCGTCTTCCTGTACCGGACCCTGTTCACGGACCTGGCGCTGGCCATCGTCCTGTTCACCGTCATCATCCGCTTCGCGCTGTGGCCGCTCTTCGTGCGGCAGATCCGCTCGCAGAAGGAGATGCAGCGGATGCAGCCGCTGGTCCGCGAGATCCAGCGCAAGCACAAGGGGAACCGGCAGAAGGTCGCCGAGGAGACGATGGCCCTCTACCGGGAGCATGGCGTCAGCCAGTTCGGTGGCTGCCTGCCGCTCGTGCTCCAGATGCCCATCCTGATCGCGCTGTACTCGGTCCTCAACCGCATCAGCAGCGTGGTGACCTACACCCCGCCGGACAACCTGAAGCAGCAGTTCGCCGATTTCCTGACGTCGAACCCTGCCATCCACGCCGTCGTGGGCTCGCCGAACCACTACCAGATCGAGTTCAGCGGCTCGTGCGCGGTGCCCACCGACTTCGCGGCATTCCTGCCGCTCAACTGCCAGCTCATCGATCCGCTGAAGCTGAGCCAGCCGATCGACACGACGGTGGGCTGGCTCTTCAACCTGAACCTCGGCGCCGTGGACCACGTGTTCTCGGTGCCGGTGTTCGGCATCACCATCAGCGCGCTGGCCATCGCGACCGGCATCTTCCAGTTCGTCCAGGCCAAGATGACCAGCCCGCGCCCCAACCCGGACGATCCGACGGCCAGCACGGCCACCACCATGATCTACATCTTCCCGGTCATGATGGTGCTGTGGGGCTCGTTCCTGCCGAGCGGCCTGATCCTGTACTACGGCGTGCTGACGCTGATCCTGATCGTCCAGCAGTTCATCCTCATGGGCTGGGGCAATCTCTTCCCACTGTTCGGCTGGCAGCCGAAGTGGGCACCACCTCCCGATGACGCTTCGCCGAAACGCCTGAAGGCAGACGAGGGGCGCGGCGCACGGGACAACCCGAATGGACGGGACGACCGTCCGCAAGCGACCAGCGACTCGAGCAGCGCGCCCGGCAGCAACCGCCAGCAGCCGCGCTCCGGGTCACGGCGACGAAGGGGCCGACGACGATGACGTTCAAGGAATTCACCGGCAAGAACGTCGAGGAGGCAATTCGCACCGCGATGCGCGAGTTCGAATCAGACCTCTCCGACCTGGATATCGAGATCCTGTCCCAGGGCAGCCGCGGCATCCTGGGCGTGGGCGGCGAAGATGCCCGCATCCTGGCCGCGCCGAAGTCCGCGGTGGCGGCGGCTGACACCATCCGCATGCCCGAGCCGCCCGTCATGGATGCATCTGATGGCGAGGCCGATGGAGATGGCGGCGCGCCCGCGGCGTTTCCCATTGGCACGGACGAAGACCCCGGCGATCAGGTCGCCGACCTTGAGCGCGCCGATCTCAATCGCCGCTCCCGCGGCCCGAGCCGGCCCCGTGGCGGGCGAGGCCGCGGTGACCGCGAGTCGGGCCGCGAGCCTCGGCGCGAGCGCACCAGCACACGGCCGCCCCGTGAGCCGCGGCCGGATCGCGGCGATCGCCCGCCGCGCGAGCCGGCGCCGTTCATCCCGGCCAAGCCGCTGGAAGAGCTCAGCGACGTCGAGCGCAGCGCCATCGAGGGTGGCCGCGACGTGCTGACCGAGATGCTGCGGCTGATGGGCGTGGAGGCCACCGTGGAGATCGCCATGGGCACGGAGACCTCGAAGCTGAACGTGAAGGGATCGGACCTGGGCGTGCTCATCGGCCGCCGCGGCGAGAAACTCGCCAGCCTGCAGCACCTGGTCAACCTGATCGTCGCCAAGCGCGAGGGCCAGTGGCATCGGATCAGCGTCGACGTGGAGAACTACCGCGGCCGCCGCGAGGAGCAGCTGCGTGACGTCGCGGACCGCGCCGCGAAGCGCGTGGTGCAGAGCGGCAAGATCATCCAGCTGGAGCCGATGCCTGCCATCGAACGGCGGATCGTGCACATGGCGCTCGTGGAGAATCCGCGGGTCCGGACGCAGAGTGTCGGCGTCGAGCCGAACCGCCGGATCGTGGTGCTGCCGGCGACCAAGGTGGAGTCCTAGGGCCTCGTCCGCGCACCTCGGCGGGCGGGCGGTGGACGGCATCTGCGCCATCGGGCGCGTGCGCGAGGATGGGCCCTGGATCGGCTTTCAGCCCGGTCCGGCCGGCTATCGCGTCGTGGCGGGGCGCGGGTCGGTGGTGCGCGGCAGGACGGCGGACACGGACCTGCTTCTGGCATTGGCCATCGCCTGGTTCGAGGAGGCATTCGACGACCCGCCCGCGGAGCTGGAGGCGAGCCAGGAGGATCTCTCTGGCCTGGTCCGGCAGCTGGCGGCCAGCGAGCCTGATCCCGAGCGACGGCGAGCCCTGCTCGAGGCCGTGGATGCGATCGACGACGGGCTAGCCGGGGACGCGGTGGCGAACCGGCTCAGTGAGGCCCGCCGGGGATCGGCAATCGCCGGCGTGGCGGGCGTGGCGAATGCCCAGCAAGCAGACGAGCAGGCCGACCCGGTCGACCTGCTCGTGACGCTCGCAGAGGAGCTGCTGCGGGACTAGCTCTGATCGTCGGCCCGGTCGCCCATCCCCATGCCGGACGACTGGTCCGTCCCCATCTGCTCGGACGGGGCGGCGGGCGGTGGCGGAGCTGCCGGCGCGGGAGGCGGCGCGTCAGCGGCAGGCGGAGCAGGCGGCGGCGCAGCCGTGGTGGCTGCTGAGCCCGTCGTTGGGTTTCCGACCTGGAACTTTCCGCCCTCCGACTGGAACTCTTGCCATCCTGCCCAGCCCATCATCAGGCCGCCGGCGATCCCGATCAGGATGCCGATGAACCACAGGCCGCCGTACAGGCCGAAGGCGCCGAGCGCCGGGAGGATGGCCAGCAGGGCAAGCAGCGCACCGACCCCGGCAATGCCGCCGACGATGAGCATGAGGCTGCCCTTGCTGCCGGGCAGGCTGGTCGAAGGCGACCATTGCGGCAGGAACACGATCGCCAACATGGCAATTGCCAGCAGCAGGGACAGCCACAGCCCGCCCGCGCCGTAGAAGCTCCCCACCTGCGCAAGGATGGCGCCGATGATCGCCGCGCCAGCACCGTATACAGCCAACTTCTCATTCGAGTTGAGCTTGGAGAAGTCCATCAGTCGAGATGCCTCCGTTTTCCGCGGCCGGCGGGGATGATCGACGTGGACGGGGCCGCGCGACGGCACGGTAGCACAGGGGGAGCGTGGTTCATAGGTCGCGGCGCCTTCGTCCAAGCGCGCCCGGAACGGGGAAAAGCCAGAGCCCCGCATCATGGCGGGGCTCAAATGAGTGCTGGTGGAGATGGGGGAGAATCGAACTCCCCGTCCAGAACCAAGTTGCCGGGAACGTACTACAGGTTTGTCCGGCCTACGAGCATTTCGCAGAACGGGCCCCCGACCGGCGGGGTGCTCCACTCGCTATCCGGCAGCCTTTCGGCCCTTTGACGCCACTCACCGGAGTCGGCGGCGCCGCACCTCCCCTGATGACATCTTCGCCGTCCGGGGAGGGGGGACGACGTCAATGCTCACTGACTAAGCAGCGAGAGCGAACTGACGATTGCCAGTTGCTGGCTTGCCCGCGGATTTACGAGGCCATGCGGGCGACCTCGACCTGCAGTTCCCGGTTCCTGAGCCCTGTCGAAACCTGACATCCCCACGAACCGATTGACTCCGCAATCCTACCACACGCACGAGCCAATGGGAACAGGTGTTCGAATCAGACCCTGCCCACCAGGTAGCGCTGGACGGTTGGGCCGATGGCCCGGACGAGGTCATCGATGCTGGCCGAGGCCAGTGGCTCGACGCCGATGACGTAGCGCGCCATCGCCAGGCCCACCACCTGCGAACCAGCCAGGGTGGCCCGGAGGTCCGCATCGGGCTGGCCGCTGGCGCGGCTCAGCGCCAGGATCGGCCCCTCTGAGAGCAGACCCCTCAGGATCTCGGCAGCCACCTCGTCGGTGGTGGCCGAGCGGACGATGCCCATCAGCAGCGAGCGGGTGGCCGGGTCTTCCCACAGCTCGAGCGTCTGGCGCACGAGGCGCGCCCCGATCTCGCTTCTGGGCCCAGACGCGACCTGATCGACCAGCACCTTGAAGTCGATGGGCAGCTCCATGGCCGCCAGGAACAGGGCCTGCTTGGTGCCGAAGTAGTGATGGACGAGAGCGGGATCGACGCCGGCCCGCGCCGCGACCTTGCGGACCGAGGCGTTCTCGAACCCGTGCTCCCCGAAGACCTGCCGCGCGGCGGATAGGATCTCCCCGCGGGTGTCGGCCGAACCGGCCCGTCGACCGGTGCGCCTCATGCGACGTCGCGGCGGATCGTCAGCGAGGCGATGGTGGCGAAGAAGACGGCCACCCCGGCAAGCACCAGCAGGTCCACCTGCAGCTCCGGCACCGTGAGATCGGCACCACGCACGAACACCTGCCGCAGCCCGTCGACGGCGTAGTTGAGCGGCATGATCTTCACGAACGGCTGGATGACCTCGGGCAGGCTGCTCACCGGGAAGAGCACGCCCGACAGCAGGAACTGCGGCACCAGCACCAGCGGGATGAACTGGATGATCTGCAGCTCGGTGCGCGCGAACGTCGACAGGAAGATGCCCAGGCTCACCGCGCCCAGGGCGAGCATCAGGACCACGCCAAAGGCGAGGAGCGGACTGCCGGCACTGGCCACGCCGAGGCCGAGACTGAAGGCGGGCAACGGCCCGATCGCCGGCACGTTGAACTGGCCGAGCACCCAGGCCAGCAGGATCGCGACCTGCAGGACGGCGAACAGGACGAAGCCGAGCGTATAGCCGATGACGATCTCCCCGCGCGTCACCGGCGTCGCCATCAGCCGCTCCAGGGTGCCTCCTGTCCGCTCGCGCAGGAAGCTCACGCCCGTCAGCAGGTAGACGAAGAAGTAGGTGAAGAAGCCGACCATGGCGGGCGCGAAGCTGGCCATTGGGTCGTCGCTGGGCGTGCCGTAGATGGTGTCATGCTCGATCCGGGGCACCGCAGTGCCGCCGGCGCCCGCCACCGAGCTGATGAGCGCGCGTTGCACGGCGGTCAGCTGATTGGCGTCGCCCGCGAGATCCAACCCATAGGTGATGACCCGGATCGTTGGGGGTCCGCCCTCCGCAGAAGGCAGCACCACGGCGATGGATGCCTCGTCGTCGCGGACTGCCTGCGTCGCGGCCGCTTCGTCTGCCACCTCGCGGACGGAGCCACCGTCTGCCTCCAGGGCCGAGCGCAGGGCGCTGGTGATCGCTGCGCCTGGGGCTCCCATGCCGTTCACCAGCACCGCGTCGACGGCGGGCGCCTGCCCCTCGCGCAGGATGAAGGTCAGCAGCCCGGTGACCAGCACCGGGGCGATGAACAGCAACGCCAGCGACGGCCGGTCGCGCCGGATCTCGGCGACCACGCGACGGAACAGGGCGCCGAGGCGTAGCGCGCTCATCGGTTCACCTCCGTCTCCTCGCCCAGCCGCAGGAAGGCCTGCTCGAGGTCGGTGGTGGCGGCGCGGTGGCGAATCTCGTCGCCGCTGCCCCGGGCGATGACCCGCCCGGACCGGACGAACATCAGCTCGTCACAGCGGTCCGCCTCGTCCATCACGTGGCTCGACACCACGATCGTGGTGCCGCCGCGGGCCAGGTCGCGGAAGTAGCCCCAGAACTGCACGCGCAGCAGCGGGTCGATGCCCACCGTCGGCTCGTCCAGGAACAGGATCGGCGGGCGATGGACGAGGGCGCACGCCAGCGACAGGCGCCGGCGCTGGCCACCGGACAGGGTGCCGCTGATCGAGCGAGCCCGGTCGCCGAGCTGCACCACGTCGAGGGCGTCGCGCACCGCATCGGTCCCCCGCACACCGTAGGCGGCGGAAAAGAAGCGCACGTTCTCCCACGCGCTGAGCGCCGGGTAGATGCCGTCGCTCTGGGTCATGTAGCCGATGCGACCCAGGTTTGCCCGCGACGGCATCGGCACACCGAGCACCTCCGCATGGCCGTCAGTCGGCCTCGCCAGGCCCGTGAGGAGGCGGATGAGCGTGGTCTTGCCCGACCCGTTCGGCCCCAGCAGGCCGTAGATCCGCGCCGGCGCCAGGTCAAAGCTCACGTCGTCCACGGCTCGTAGCGTGCCGAATTGCTTGACCAGGTCGACGGCCCGGATTGCCGCTGTCGCCGGTGCCGCGGATCTCTCAGAACTCACCAGGTGATGAATTCTACGGCCGGTGAATTTGGTGTCAAGAGGTGCGGGTCGGCGGAGGGCTGCCTACAGCTTGATGCGTGCCTTGGTCTGGCGCTCCAGCTCGCGCCGCATGTCGCGTTCCGCAATCGCGCGGCGCTTGTCGTGCGTCTTCTTGCCGCGGGCGATGCCGATCTCGAGCTTTGCCAGCCCGTCCTTGAGGTACAGCCGCAGCGGCACCAGGGTGTAGCCCTTCGACTGCACGCGCCCGACCAGCTCGGCGATCTGATCGCGGTGCAGGAGCAGCTTGCGGGTGCGCGTCGGCTCGTGGTTGTTGCGGTTGCCCTGCTCGTATGGCGCGATGTGCGCGCCGATCAGCCAGGCCTCGCCGCGCTCCACGCGCGCGTAAGCCTCGGCCAGGTTCGCGCGGCCGGCCCGTATCGACTTGATCTCGGTCCCGGTCAGCACCAGGCCCGCCTCGAGCGTCTGCTCGATGGCGTAGTCATGGCGCGCGCGGCGATTGAGGGCGACGGTGTGCTCAGGCATGGTCCAACCAGGGAGGTCCAACGGCGAATGCTAGGGGAAATGGAAAAGCCGGCCGCAACGGCCGGCTTTTCCTTCGCTACCACACGAGGGTGGCTATCGCACCGCCTCGGTGGTGGCGTGACAGGAACTACTCACTGCACACCACCTCCTTTCGTTGCCCTGATGCTACCAGCCTTGTGCCACCGATGGCAACGGTTCGTCAGACCGGGGCGATCGCCAGGCCGCTGACGTCGTAGCTGGTGGGCGAGAGGGCAGGCACCAGCCGCGACGACTCGCCGCTGCCGCTCGGCTGGGGCGATGCCTGCGGGGTGCCACCCAGCGCCCGCTGCTGGATGAAGGTGATGGCACGCTCAAGGTACAGGTCACGCTCCGGTGGAGTGCCGTCGGGGACGGTCACCTCGACATCCGGCTGAACGCCGTCGGGCGCCACACTGTGGTGGTCCGGGGTGAACCAGCGCGAGATCGTGATCCGGACGCCGCCACCGTTTTCCAGGCGACTCCAGAGCTGGACGGTGTTCTTGCCATAGGTGTGCTGGCCGATGACCGTCGCCCGGCCCCGCTCCTTGAGGGCCGCGGACACGATCTCCGACGCCGATGCCGACCCGTTGTTGACCAGCACCACGAGCGGGATCTTCGGGTCGGTTGCCAGGCCGTTGCCGGTCGCCTGCCAGCGGGTGATCCCCTCGGCCTCTGATTCCTGGGTGAACACGAGCCCGGACTTGATGAATTCCGAGGCGAGGTT
>DASSEC010000243.1:0-4161 GCA_035696685.1 Candidatus Limnocylindria bacterium
GTCGGTCCGTTCGCCGGTGCCGATGAAGCTGATCGGCAGGCCGGTGACGCTGCGAATCGAAAGCGCCGCGCCTCCGCGCGCATCGCCATCCATCTTGGTCAGCACCAGGCCGGTCACCGGCAGACGGTGATGGAAGGCCTCGGCAACCTTGACCGACTCCTGGCCGGTCATCGCGTCGACCACCAGCAGCGTCTCGGAGGGCGTGACGACACCGGCGATACGGACCAGCTCGTCCATCATCGGCTCGTCCACGTGCAGACGACCCGCCGTGTCGAGCAGTACGAGGTCCTTGTCGCGCTGGCGGGCGGCCTCGACCCCGGAACGCGCGACCTCCAGCGCCGGAGTGCCCACCGGCCGGGTGTGGACCTCGATGCCGACCTGGTCGCCGAGCTGCACGAGCTGGTCGACAGCCGCGGGGCGGTATACGTCGGCGGCGACGAGCAGTGGTTTTCGGCCGTCCTTGCGCAGGCGTACCGCGAGCTTGGCAGCGGTCGTCGTCTTGCCCGACCCCTGCAGCCCGACCAGCATGATCACCGCCGGCTTGCCGGCCAGGTCGAGGTGGTGACGCTCCCCGCCCAGCACCTCCACCAGCTGGTCGTGGACGATCTTCACGATCTGCTGGCCGGGCTGGACGCCGTTCAGGATATCGGCCCCGAGCGCGCGTGCGCGCACGCCGGCGACGAACTCCTTGACCACCTTGAAGTTGACGTCCGCCTCGAGCAGCGCAAGGCGGATCTCGCGAAGCGCGACGTCGAGGTCGGCCTCGGTGATCTTGGCCTTGCCCCGCAGGCGGTCGGCGACGGCCTGGAGGCGCGCGGACAGGGATTCGAACATCAGATGGTGAACCGATGGAGTGGCTGGCGTCGGGTCAGCGAAGCGGTAGGCCCGCAGGGCGGCTGCCCATTCTAGGCGGGGCGGTTCGGCCCGGCAACGCGACGAGCTGGAGCGTCAATCGGCGAACAGCCAATCGACGTACGCCTCGGGGTCGAAGGGCGCGAGCTGATCCACCTCCTCGCCGATGCCGGCGAACAGGATCGGCACCCCCAGCCGGTCGGCGGCCGCCACGGCCACGCCGCCTTTGGCGGTCCCGTCCAGCTTGGTCAGCACGATCCCCGTCACCCCCGCCTCGCGGCTGAATGCCTCCGCTTGCGCCAGGCCGTTCTGGCCGGTCGTCGCGTCGAGCACAAGCAGCACGTGCCGCGGCTGGTCTGGCAGCCGGCGGGCGATCACGTTACGGATCTTCGTCAGCTCGGCCATGAGCTGGGTCTTGTTCTGCAGCCGCCCGGCCGTGTCGATGATCACCGCGTCGGCGGCGCGGCTCTCGGCGGCACTGACTGCGTCGAACGCGACCGCACCGGGATCCGCGCCGGCCCGCTGCGCCACGACCGGGATCCCCAGCTGGTCACCCCAGATCCGCAGCTGCTCGATGGCTGCCGCGCGGAACGTGTCCGCGGCGGCCAGGATCACCTGCTTGCCGTCGCGTTGCAGGCGATGGGCCAGCTTGGCGATCGTGGTCGTCTTGCCAGTGCCATTCACGCCCACCACCAGGATCACCGCCGGCGGCGGCCCCAGCTCGAATTGACCGGAGGCGCTGGAATCGAGCCGGCGCCGGATTTCAGCGGACAGCAGCGATCGTGCGTCCACCTGGCCGCCGCTTGCTCCTTCGCGGGCGGTGTCGACGAGCTCCAGCGTGGCCTCGGGCCCGAAGTCGGCCGCGATGAGCGCTTCCTCGACCTCTTCCCAGGTCTGTTCCGTGGCGCGCCCGCTCCCAAGCAGCCCGCGCAGGCGCGCGCCGAGACCTCCGGACGCGGGTCGCAGCCCCAGGCCGCCGGCGCTGCGCGCCGGCCGCGGCATCATGCCGGCGCCACCTCGATCGGCGCAGCCCTGGTCACGGTCATGCCGTCGATGGCGTCCATCGGCAGGTCGGCCAGGCGCAGCGACACCACGGCCGACACCGCGGCGTCGCTCATGGTCACGCCGTAGATGGTGTCGGCGACCTCGATGGTGGCGCGGTTGTGGGTGATGACCACGAAATCGATCTCCTCCGCCAGCCGTCGCAAGGCGTCGGCGAAGCGGCCGATGTTCGCTTCATCGAGCGCGGCGTCCACCTCGTCGAGGATGCAGAACGGCACCGGGTTCACGCTCAGCATGGCGAAGAGCAGGGCGACGCCGGTCAGCGCCCGCTCGCCGCCGGAGAGCATTGCCAACCGCTGGAGCCGCTTGCCGGGGGGCCGGACCACGATCTCGATCCCGCCCGGCGCCTCGCCATCGGACCCATCGCCCAGGCTGAGCGACGCCGAACCACCGGCGAACAGCAGCCGGCAGAACTCGTCGAACCGCTCGGCGATGGCAGCGAAGGCGGCGTTGAAGCGTTCGGCAATGTCGGCGTCGAGCCTCGCGATCAGCTCTTCGGTTGAGCCGATCGCGCCCGACAGGTCGGTGTCCTGGGCGGTCAGGTCGTCCAGCCGGGCGGACAGCTCGCGGTGCTCCTCCACGGCGAAGGGGTTGACCGATCCGATCTGCGACAGCGTCCGCCGCACGCGGCGAAGCTCCGCCTCGAGGGCGTCTGGAGCCAGTGCGGCCACCTCGGCGCGAAGCTCGGGATCCGCCTCGATCGGCCCCTCGGCGGCCTCGGGATCCGTATCGGCGAGCGTGTCCAGTGCAATCTGCCGCTCACGGGCGAGCGCGGCCAGCGCATCCTCGTGACGCGAAGCCTCGATTGCGGCCGCCTGCAGCGCACGCTCGAGCTCGGCCAGCTGGGCTCCCCCACCGGCTGCGTGCCGTTCGAGCTCGACCAGAGCGCCGCGCGCCGTTTCGCGCTCCTGCTCGGTGGCGTCCCGCTTCGCGGCCGCCTCTTCATCAGCGGCACGCGCGGTGGCGAGTTCCGATTCGATTTGCGTCCGGTCCTCGTGCAGTCGCGCGAGGAGCGTCTCCTGCTCGCGCTGGGTGGCTGCCAGCTGGATTCGGCGCGCCTCCTGCAGCGCGTGGCTGCGCTGAGCGCCGACCTGGCGTTCCTCGGCCGCTCGGGCGGTCGCCTGGGCCTCACGCCAGACATCGCGAGCGCGATCGCGGTCGGCAGCGGCCTCGACCCGGCCGGCCCGCAGCGAAGCGGCTCGTTGCTGCAGGGCGGCGAGGTCCGCCTCAGCGGCCCCATCGAGCCGGGTTGTGGCCGCCGGCTCGTCGAGAGCGGCCAGCTCTGCCGTGATCGCCGCCTCGCGGTCCGCTGCGCGCGTTGCTCGCAGCTGGGTCGCGGCGGCTTGCTCGGCACGCTCGCGTTCCGCGGTCTCTGCCCGTTCGCGCCCCTGCCGGGCGGCGTCCAGCCGCCGCCCGGCGGCGCTCACATCGGCCATCGCGGCGCCAGCCTCGGCGGCCGCTCGCTCCTGCTCCGCTTCCAGCCGCTCGAGCTGCTCGCTCAGCTCTTGCCGGCGTGCGTGGCGCCGGGCTGCCTCCGACACTCCCCGCTCCGCGCGACCGCGGATCACGAGCAGCCCCCGACCATCCGCCAGGTCGCCATCAGCCGTGACGGCCAGCCATCCCTCGGGCAGCTGGTGCCAGCCGGCGAGCAGCCGCTCGACGTCGGGTGCGATCGCCGTCCAGGCGAACAGGGCCGGCGTGCCGTTGCCGCCCAGCCATTGCGAGAGGGTGCGGTCGCCTCCGACCGCGGTCAATGCGGACCTCGTGCTGATCTCGTCGGGCAGCCCTTCGCCGCGCGGCCGCTGGGCGATCAGGCGGGCCGACCCGGCCGCATCCTCCAGCTGCGCGGCGAGGTCGGCGTCGCGCCACAGCAGCGCCTGCTCGAGCTCGCCGCCGACGACCGCCTCGATTGCCGGCCACGCCTCCTCGGGCGCGTGGAGTCCGTCGAGCAGGCCACGCCAACCGGCGGCCGCCAGCATCGATCCCAGCCGGGCGCCGCCGTCGGCACGGGCCTGCAGGCCCTCGAGCTCACCGCGCATCGCGCCGGCCCGCTCGGCCAGCTCGGAGGCACGCCGCCGGGCTGCGTCGGCGCGCGGCTGCGCCTCAACGATGTCGGCGAGCGCCAGCTCGTGCTCGTTTCGCGCGACGGACGCCGCCGACGCGGCCGCCTCGGCCGCTGCGCGCGTCGGGTCGAGCTGGGCGGCGAGACGGGAGGCTTCTTCGCGAACCTGGTCCAGTTCTCGCAAC
>DASSEC010000244.1:0-5467 GCA_035696685.1 Candidatus Limnocylindria bacterium
CCCTCGTCCGCCGCGACCCGGTGCTGCGGGCGCTGGCCCTGTCCGAGATGACGCAAGGGATGCTGTGGGGCGTCTTCGGCGCGACGTACCTGCTGTTCGCGTTCGAGGTCCTCCAGCTCGGGCCGGCAGCCATTGGCCTGATCACCGCCGCGGGTGGGCTGGGGTCGCTGATCGGAGCGCTGGCCGTTGGCCGTGCCACGCGGCGCTGGGGCATTGGCCTCACCGCAGTGGGCGGCCTGCTGCTGGCAACGCTCGGAAACGCCTTCGTGCCGCTGGCCCCGGCCGGGGCGCCGCTCATCGCCGCCGGGTTCCTGGTCGCCCAGCAGCTGGTGGGCGACGGGGGCGTCACGATCTATGCCATCACGGAGCAGACCGTCCGCCAGGCCACGGTCGACAATCGGCTGCTGGGCCGCACGACCTCGACCATGCGCTTCGCGGCCGGTACGGCGCAGCTCGTGGCGACGCTTGGCGCAGGCCTGCTCGCCGAGGTCGTCGGCCTGCGGGCCGTGGCCGCCATCGCGCCGCTCGGCGGCCTGGCCGGCGCGCTGGTGATCTGGTTCTCACCGGTGCGATCGCTGCAGATCCACGAGCTGGACGTCACCGCCGCCAACGCGCTGGAGGAGACGGCCGCGGAGCGCCCGGTCGGGGGCTGACGCAGCGGGCCGAAATCGGCTGCGCGGATATACTCGAATCCCCATGATGAAGTTCCTGAACCGGCTGGTGGACTCGAACGACCGCGAGGTTCGCCGGCTGGACCCGCTGGTCGAGCGCATCAACGCGCTCGAGCCCGAATACGAGGCGATGTCCGATGCCGAGCTGCGCGGCAGCTCGGCGACCCTCCGTGCCACCCTCCAGGATCGCCTGGGCGAGCTGCTGATCCCCATCGAGCTGCGGGAAGTGCCGCCCGGCGAGGAGGAGGAGACCGAGCTTGCTGGCAGCGATCCGGCCAGCCACAGCGAGGAGCGCAAGGAGCAGCGCAAGCGGGAGCGAGAGCAGATCGACGCGGCGCTGAACGACGTCCTCCCCGAGGCCTTCGCCGCCGTGCGAGAGGCCATGAAGCGAGCGCTGGGCAAGCGCCACTACGACGTCCAGCTGATCGGCGGGATGGTGCTGCATCGTGGCTCGATCGCCGAGATGAAGACCGGTGAGGGCAAGACCTTCGTGGCGCCGCTGGCCGCCTACCTCAACGGGCTGACCGGCCGCGGCGTGCACGTGGTAACGGTCAACGACTACCTCGCCAAGCGCGACGCGCAGTGGATCGGCGCGGTCTTCCATCGGCTCGGCATGAGCGTCGGCAGCATCCAGCATGACGCCGCGTTCATCTTCGACCCGGACTTTCCGCAGACCGACGAGCGCCTGCGCAACCTGCGGCCGGTCGACCGACAGGCCGCCTATGCCGCCGATGTCACGTACGGCACCAACAACGAGTTCGGCTTCGATTACCTGCGGGACAACCTGGTCATCGACCTGACCCAGCGCGTCCAGCGCGGCCATTTCTTCGCCATCGTCGACGAGGTGGACAACATCCTGATCGACGAGGCGCGGACCCCGCTCATCATCTCCGGTCAGGCCGAGGAATCGGCCGACAAGTACATCCAGTTCGCGCGGCTGACTCCACGGCTGAAGGCCGAGGAGGATTACATCCTCGACGAGAAGTTCAAGCAGGTAGCCATCACCGAGGCCGGCACCGACAAGATGGAGCGCTGGCTCGGCGTCGACAACCTGTTCGGCAACGACTTCAGCATGGCCCGCCACCTTGAGCAGGCACTCAAGGCCGAGGTGCTCTACCAGCGCGACCGCGACTACGTGGTCAAGGACGGCGAGGTCGTCATCGTCGACGAGTTCACCGGCCGGCTGATGCCCGGTCGCCGCTGGTCCGAGGGACTCCACCAGGCGGTGGAGGCCAAGGAAGGGGTCAAGATCCAGAACGAGTCCCGCACGCTGGCGACGGTCACCTTCCAGAACTACTTCCGCATGTACGACAAGCTGGCGGGCATGACCGGCACGGCCGAGACCGAGGCGGAGGAGTTCAGCAAGATCTACGGCCTGGAGGTCGTGGTCGTCCCCACGAACCGGGACATGATCCGCGACGACTTCGCGGACCTGGTGTTCCGCGACCAGAAGGGGAAGTGGAACGCGGTTATCGACGAGATCGCCGAAGAGCACGAGCGGGGCCGGCCGGTCCTGGTGGGCACGATCAGCGTGGCGATCAGCGAGATGCTGTCTGACCTGCTCAAGCGCCGCGGCATCAAGCACAACGTCCTGAATGCGAAGTTCCACGAGCGCGAGGCCGAGATCGTGGCGCAGGCCGGCCGATCCGGCGCGGTGACCATCGCCACCAACATGGCCGGCCGCGGCACCGACATCCTGCTCGGCGGCAACCCCGAGATGCTGGCCGCCGAGATCCTGCACCGGCAGGGCACCAACGTGCTGGAGGCCACGCCCGAGCAGTACCAGGCCGCGCTCGCCGAGGCTGACCAGGTCTGCGCCGAGGATCGTGACAAGGTGCTCGCCGCCGGCGGGCTGCACATCGTCGGTACCGAGCGCCACGAGGCGCGGCGCATCGACAACCAGCTGCGCGGCCGTGCCGGTCGCCAGGGCGATCCGGGGAGCAGCCGCTTCTACCTGTCGCTGGAGGACGACCTGATGCGGCGCTTCGCGTCCGATCGGGTTAGCAGCATCATGGGCCGTCTGGGATTCGACGAGGAGGTGGCCCTGGAGTCACGGATGGTGAGCCGCACCATCGAGGGAGCGCAGACGCGGGTCGAGGGCTACAACTTCGACGCGCGCAAGCACGTGGTCCAGTACGACGACGTCATCAACCGCCAGCGCGAGACGATCTACCACGAGCGCGAGCGGATCCTGCGCTCGCATGACCTGGCGCCGACCATCCTGGCGATGCTCGACGAGGAACTGCGCGAGCAGGTCCTGCAGCACACCGCCGGCGACCCGAGCGAATGGAATCGCGCTGGCCTCAAGGCCACCCTGACGGCCATGGTTCCCACGCTGCCGGAACGGTCACTGCGCGAGATCGACGAGGCACGCGACCCCGCCGAGCTCACCGAGCAGCTGCTCGACGTAGTGGCCGAGGCCTACGAGGCGAAGCGCGCCGAGGCCGGCGAAGAGGGCATCGGCGTCCTGGAGCGGATCGTCCTGCTGCGCGTCATCGACGGGCTGTGGGTCGAGCACCTCACCGCGGTCGACGACATGCGGCGCGGGATCGGGCTGCGCGCCTACTCACAGCGCGACCCGCTCAACGAGTTCAAGGTCGAGGCCTACCGCATGTTCGACGAGCTGAAGGCCACCATTCGCCATGACGTGACCCACACCGTCTTCCGCGTCAGCCTGACGCGCGACACCCAGGCGCAGCAGCAGCGCCAGCCGCGTCGGGTGACCGAGGGGCGCATCGACCTGGACACCGGGACGGTGGCGGCGGATGCCTCGCCGGCCGGCGGCGACGGCAACGGCCGAGGACCGGCGCGGGTCGGTGCTGCAGCCTCCAGCGCGGGCGGCGCGGCGGCCACGTCAGCGAACCGGGCCGGCGGCAAGATCGGGCGCAACGACCCGTGCTGGTGCGGGTCCGGCAAGAAGTACAAGCGCTGCCACGGCGCCTAGGGACCATTTCGAGGGTTGGCGGATCGGAGCCGAGCCGCTACGATGAGGTCCCATAGGCGACGAGGCGCGGTGACCTCGTGCCAATGGCACCCGGAGGGCTTCGTGAAGCAGCTGACCAGCCCCACTCGAGGTCAGGAGACCACCACCACCCTCCCCGCTCCGGCGGCCTCGCTTCCCCTGGTCACCCGCTTCAGAGACCCCGACGAACCCTATGAAGATCTCATCCAGTGCGAACGCGACTGCATGCGATGCAGCTACGCCTTCACGCTCGACTGCGACGGGAACTGCGGGGCCTGCCCACGTCAGACCTACTGCCCATGCGTCAACCCGGCCAGGGTCAGGGGCAAGAGCCTCCGTCCGGGCGAGGGTGACATCCCGACCGAACTACCCATGGTGACGGCCGTTGGACGGAATTAAGGACGAGGCGCAGCGGCTGGCGCGCCTCGTGGCCGACACGGCGGTGCGCCTTTGACCTGTCCGCCAAGGAGACCGAGCTCGCGCAGCTGACCGAGCGCTCGGCCGATCCGAACCTCTGGGACGACCCCAACGCCGCGCAGACGATGCTGCGGCGCGCGGAGGAGCTGCGCGACGAGATCGCCACGTGGCGAGACCTCGAGGCCCGCTCCGCGGGCCTGGTCGAGATCGCCGAGCTGGCCGAGGCCGATGGCGAGTCCGGTAACGGGTTGCAGGCCGACCTGCAGCGCGACCTCGACACGCTGAGCGCCGACTGGAACCGGCTGCAGTCGCGCCTCCTGTTGTCGGAGCCGTACGACGAGCGGCCGGCGATCGTATCGGTCCATGCCGGCGCCGGCGGGACCGAATCGCAGGACTGGGCGGAGATGCTGCTGCGCATGTACCTGCGCTGGGCTGACCGCAACAAGCTCAAGACCGAGATCCTGGACCAGACCGAGGGCGAGGAGGCCGGCCTGAAGTCGGTGACATTCGCGGTCAATGGCAGATGGGCCTACGGACGGCTGAAGTCCGAGCGAGGCGTGCACCGGCTGGTGCGCATCAGCCCGTTCGACTCGGCCAAGCGGAGGCACACGAGCTTCGCGCTGGTGGAGGTCATGCCCGAGGTGGCGGAGGACGCGGCGATCGAGATTCGCGACGATGACCTGCGGATCGACACGTATCGGTCCAGCGGCGCGGGCGGCCAACACGTCAACAAGACCGACTCGGCGGTGCGCATCACCCACCTGCCCACCGGGATCGTGGTCACATGCCAGAACGAGCGCAGCCAGGCGCAGAACAAGGAGCGCGCGATGGCCGTCCTGCGGGCCAAGCTGGTCGAGCGCCAGCAGGAGGAGCGCGAGGCAGAGATGGCACGACTGCGCGGCGTCCACGTCGAGGCCGGGTGGGGCAACCAGATCCGAAGCTACGTGCTGCAGCCATACACCATGGTCAAGGACCTGCGCACCGGGGTGGAGACGTCGAACCCGACGGCGGTGCTGGATGGCGACCTGGACGCGTTCATCGAAGGCTATCTGCGGTCACGGATCGGCTCCGACGGAGACGCGGCATGATCGAGGCGATCGGGCGGCCGGTGGTAGACGTGGCCGCCGACGTCCAGCCGGTGATCACCATGGTGGACGTCGGCATGACCTATCCCAACGGCAAGGTCGCGCTGGCCGATGTCAACGTCGTCATCCCGCCGGGAGACTTCGTCTTCCTGGTCGGTCCCTCGGGGGCGGGGAAGAGCACCTTCATCCGGCTGCTGATTCGCGAGCAGCTCCCTACCGCCGGACGCGTGGTGGTGGCGGGCAAGGACCTGTCCCGCATCCGGCGTCGAGAGGTGCCACGGCTGCGGCGGCGGATCGGGATCGTGTTCCAGGACTTCCGCCTCCTGCCCAAC
>DASSEC010000245.1:0-5630 GCA_035696685.1 Candidatus Limnocylindria bacterium
TCCAGCGGCGAACCAGCCGCCACACCGCCTCGCGCGTCAGTCGCGTGCCGCGCTGGCTCACGAAGGCGGCCGGCGTCGCCACCTTGGCGGTCCATACCAGGCGCGGGCCACCCAGGTACCGGTGCAGGCGCTCGCGGGCGGGTTCCCCCATTGGCACCCGCCGCTCCTTGTTCCCCTTGCCGATGACGCGTACTTCCAGGTTCGGCAGGTCAATGCGGTCCAGGTCGAGTCCGGTGAGCTCGCTGACGCGCAGCCCGCACGCGTACAGCAGCTCCAGGATGGCGGCGTCGCGCAAGGCGACGGGGTCCTCTCCGGCTGGCGCCGCCAGGATGCGGGATACGTCGTCGGCATCCAGCACGTCCGGCAGGTAGGTGCCGGGGCGGGGACTGTCCAGCAGGGCAGCCACGTCCCGCGTGGCGAGCCCTTCCCGCAGCGCAAAGCCGTAGAAGCTGCGGATGGCGGCCACCTTGCGTGCCTGGGTGGTCGGGCGCCGCCCAGCGCGCCGCAGCCCATTCACGAAGTCCGCGACCGGCTGTGGGTCCTCGCGCCAGCGCGAGCCCGCGGCCGCGGCGAACTGGGCGAGGTCACGCCGATAGGCGCTGATGGTCAGCGGCGAGAGGCCACGCTCCACGCGCAGCTCGAGCAGGAACGCATCGACGGCCTCCAGCAGTGCTCCGTCGACCGCCATTCAGCCGCCCGCGGCGGCGCGCAGCAGGGCATCGGCCGCGGCACGTGCCTCGTTGCCGGCGCCCTCGCCGGCGAGCATGGCCGCCAGCTCCACGCCGCGGGCCTCCGCGTCGAGGAGGGTGGCTTCCGCGACGGTCCGGCCGTCCGCCGTCCGCTTGCCGATGTGCACGTGGCTGTCGGCCAGCGCGGCCACCTGGGCAAGGTGGGTGACGCACAGCACCTGGTGATAGCGGCCCAGCGCGCGCAGCCGCTCGCCCAGCGCGGTCGCGTGCCGCCCACCGACGCCGGCGTCCACCTCGTCGAAGACGAGCACCGGCGTCTCGTCGACAGCGGCCAGGACCACTTTCAGCGCCAGTGACAGGCGGCTCGCTTCGCCGCCCGACGCGATCCGCGCCAGCGGCCGCGGCGGCTCCCCTGCGTTCGGCGCGAACGTGAAGGTCACCCGATCGGCACCGCCTGGCCCGATGTCGGCGGCCTCGAGGCCGACGTCGAAGCTGCCCGCCGGCAGGCCCAGCGGCGGCAGCTCTGCGTTCACCCGCCGGGCGAGGTCCCGCGCGACACCATCACGCGCCCTCGTCAGGCGGGCGGCTGACTGCTGAAGGGCGGTCCGGCGCCGCCCCTCCTCCGCGCGCAGCCGGTCGCGGGTGCCCTCCTGGTCCTCGAGGCGCGCCAGCTCGGCGGCCGCTGCCTCCCCGAAGCCGATGACCTCGTCCAGCGTCGTTCCGTACTTGCGCTTCAATTCATACAGGAGCGCGACCCGCTCCTCCATTGCGGCCCGCGACGCCGGGTCCAGGTCCACTGCCTCACCGAGGTCTGCTGCGTCGCGCGCCAGCTCGGTCGCGTCTGCCTCCAGGGCGGTGGCCCGCTCGGCCACGTCGGCGAATCGCGGGTCCAGGCCGGCCGCAGTTGCCAGCTCGGCGCGGGTGCCGCGAAGGGCATCGAGCCCGCCGCCCTCATCGCGCAGCTCCCGGACGGCCGCGTCGGCGGCTCGCGCGATCGCCTCTGCGTGCGCAGCCACGCGAAGCTGGCGCTCCAGCTCCTCGTCCTCGCCTGGCTGCGGAGCGGCGGCCGCGATCTCGTCAACCTGGTGCCGCAACAGCTCAACGCGCCGGGCGAGCTCCTGCGGGTCGGCCAGCATCTCGGCTGCCTGTGCCACGGTCGAGCGCCAGGCCGCGTGCGCGGCGGCCACCGCGGCCAGCGGCTCCCCCAGCGCGCCGAAGCGGTCCAGCAGGGCGAGCTGCCGCGCGGGATCCAGCAGGCGCTGCTGCTCGTGCTGCCCATGGATCTCGGCCAGGCGCTCCCCGAGCGAGGCGAGACCGCCCACGGTCACGCTGCGGTCGTTCACGCGCACCGACGAGCGGCCGTCAGCACCCACCTGGCGGCGCACGATCGCCTGGCCCTCGCCGGCCGCGAGCACGTCGGCCAGCGGGTCATCCTCCACCGCTGACACGTCGTCGAACACTGCCTCGACCCGGGCAGCATCGGCCCCGGTCCGCACCTGGTCGGTTGCCGCGCGCGCGCCGAGCGCCAGCGCCAGCGCATCAACGATGAGCGACTTGCCCGCGCCCGTCTCGCCGGTGAGCACCGTGAAGCCGGGTGAGATCGCCAGCCGGATGCGCTCGATGATCGCCAGGTTCTCGACGGTGAGCTCGGTCAGGGACATCGGTGCATCACGCGTTCAGTACGGCAGCCGCGAGGCCTTGGTTCGCAGCAGGTCGTAGAAGGGCGTGGCACCGGTTGGCTCGATGAGCCGCAGCGGGACCTCGAGAGCCCGCACCTCCACCCGGTCACCGGCGACCATCGGCAGGTCCCATTGCCCATCAATGGACACCACCGCGCCCGTCGGCGCGGCACGCAGGGTCATCGTCACCACGTGCTCCTCACCGGCAACCACGCTGTGCAGCGAGCTGAGGTAGGCCGCGACCGGCGTGATGACCATGTTGCGCAGGCGGGGGTCCAGGATCGATCCGCCGGCGCTGAACGAATAGGCCGTGGAACCGGTCGGCGTGGCCACCACCACGCCATCGGCCACCCACGTGGCCAGGTGGCTGCCGCTGACGTCCACCTCGATCTGGATCATGCGCACCCGCCCGCCCCGCGCCAGCACGACCTCGTTCAGGCAGGAGTGGCTCTCCTGCGTCCCGTCGCTGCGCACCAGCGTGGCCTGGATCCGAAAGCGCTCGTCGATCCTGTAATCGCCGGCTTGCACCTGGTCGAGGGCACGCTCCAGCTCCTCGGCCTCCACCTTGGCCAGGAAGCCCACGCGTCCCAGGTTCACGCCCAGCGCCGGGACGCCGTTGTCGCCGATGGCGCCGGCGGTCCGCAGGAACGTGCCGTCCCCACCGAGCACGCAGACGACGTCCGTTCCCTGGCAGGACGATGCGATCAGGCCGCGATCCTCGGCGGCTGACTCCCAGGCCTCGGCCCCGTGCGCCTCGCACCAGGCGCGCCCACGGGCCAGCGCGGCAACCGCATCGGGATCGGTGGGGTTGTAGGCGAAGCCGATCCGCATCTACTCGACCGGATCGCGATCCACGTCGCGCCGCGGGGCGGGTCCCAGCCGAGCGGCAATATCGGCCACCTGCCGCCGCAGGGCGGCGATCTCGCTGCCGATGTCCTCCTGGACTGCCGCGTAGGAGCGGTCGAGACCGGCGGCGATGAGCGCGCGCATCAAGCTGGATGGCGACACGCCGCGCGCGCGAGCTGCCTGTTCCACCCGCACCAGCAGGGCATCAGGCATGCGCAGGGAGACGATCTGGCGCATCGTGTCGGGCGCGGGCTCGGGGATCGCCGGCGGGACGACCTCCAGTCCCTCGAAGCCGACGCTGAGCTGCTCCCCCGGCGCCTGGGCGCTGCGCTTTCTCATGTCGCGGCGAATCGTAATACGCCCGACCTAGCCCGATGGAGCCGCGACCACCCGGATCCGCTCCGTCAGCGCCTCCGGCGTGATGCCCGGCGGGTCGGTGAGGTGCGCCAGGAACTCCACGTTCCCGTCACCTCCGGCGATCGGCGACCGCAGGAGCCCTGCCACGCTGAAGCCTGCCTGCGCGGCATCCGCGGCGAAGCGCTCGAGCACGCCGGTATGCACGTCCGGGTCGCGTATAACACCGCCGCGCGGCACGGCAGCCTTGCCCGCCTCGAACTGCGGCTTCACCAGGGCGATCACCTGCCCGTGCGGCGCCAGCAAGCGACGCACGGCGGGGAGCACCAGGCGCAGCGAGATGAAGGAAAGGTCCAGCGTGGCGAGGTGCGCCATCTCGGGCAGCGCGTCCAGGGTGCGCAGGTTCGTGCGTTCCATGCTGACCACACGGAGATCGCGGGCAAGCCGTTCCGCCAGCTGCCCGCGACCGACGTCGACGGCGTAGACCCGCGCCGCGCCCCGATCCAGCAGGACGTCGGTGAAGCCGCCGGTCGAGGCCCCTGCATCGAGGACGACCTGGCCCTGCACGTCCACCGCGAACGCGTCGAGCGCGGCCAGCAGCTTCTCCGCCGCGCGGCTTGCCCAGCGTGGCCGCGTCCTGACGTTGAGCTGCACATCGGCCGCAACCATGCTGCCGGGGCGAAGGTTGCGAGTGCCGGCCGAGGGCAGCTCCACCTCGCCGGCCAGCAGCATGGCCTGCGCCTCGGCCCGTGAGCGGGCCAGGCCCCGATTTTGGAGGAGGACGTCCAGTCGCACGCGGGGCATCAGCTTCTGCCGCTCAGGCCGCTGCGCCGATGCGCCAGCCGGGGCTCAGGCTGCCCCAACCCCTTCGCCCTGCGCGGCGGGCTCGTTGCGCGCCGTTGGGCCGAGCGCTTCGCGGACCTGCTCCAGGATCCCGTCCGCGTCGATCCGCTGCTGCCGGCGCAGGTCTTCCACCGCCCCGTGGTGCACGAAGCCCTCCGACAGCGCGATCTTCAGCAGCGGGACGTGGACCGCGGCACGGTTCAGCGCGTCGAGCACCCCATCACCGAAGCCGCCCATCGCCGCCGATTCCTCGCCCGTGATTACCAGCCGCTTGCCGGTGGCGTGCTCCGCCAGGCATGCCTCGTCGAGCGGCTTTGCCCAGCGGGCGTTGATGACGGTCGAGGTCAGGCCACGCTCCGTCTCGAGCGTTTCGGCCACCGCCAGGAGGCGTTGCACGATCGGTCCGAAGCCCACCAGCAGCAGGTCGGACCCGGCTCGGAGTACCTCGGCGTGGCCGATCTCCAACGCCTGCCCCTCGCGATCTGGCAGGTCCTCGCCCGCGTCGCGGGGGTAGTGCAGCGTGATCGGGCCGTCGTGCGCCATGGCGGTGGCGACCATGTCGCGCAGCTCCTGCTCGTCCTTCGGCGAGCCGATGACCAAGTTCGGCAACGAGCGCTGCGCCGCCAGGGTGAACATGCCCTGGTGGCTCGTTCCGTCCTCGCCCACCAGTCCGGCGCGGTCGATGGCCAGCAGCACCGGCGCGTTGTTCTGGCATACGTCATGGACCAGCTGGTCATAGGCACGCTGGCTGAAGGTCGAGTACAACGCCACCACGGGGCGCAGGCCGGCGAGGGCCAGGCCAGTGGCCATGGTCACGGCGTGCTGCTCCGCGATGCCCACGTCGAAGAATCGCGACGGGAAGCGGTCCGCGAAGCGTGACAGCCCGGTGCCCGTGGGCATGCCGGCGGTGATGGCGCAGATGCGCGCATCGGCCTCGGCCAGGTGGACGAGCTCCTCGACGAAGGTCTGGGTGTAGGTCTTCGGCCTGCGCTTGGGAGCCGATTCCGGGGGCAGTGGCTCCTCCGTCGGGTCGATGAGGGTCAGGTCGACCGGCGGGAGGCTGGCGCCGTGGAAGGAGACGCTGTCCTCCTCGGCCGGAGCGTAGCCCTTGCCCTTCACCGTCTTGACATGCACCAGCACTGGCGTCCGCAGGGCGAAGGCCCGCTCGAACGTCGCCTCCAGCTCGGCGAGGTCGTGCCCGTCCAGCACGCCGATGTAG
>DASSEC010000246.1:0-10570 GCA_035696685.1 Candidatus Limnocylindria bacterium
GGATGTTGATCCGCACCTCGCTGGTGTTCAGCCGTTCCAACGCGTGCCGGATGGCCCCCAGCGAGCCCTGCACGTCCGTCTTCAACACCACGCGCAGCTCCTTCACCTCCGAGGCCTGGATCTGCGCCGAGATGTCCTCGAGGGTGAAGGCAGCCTTCCCATCCCCGCCGCCTGCTGCCTGGGCGGTGGCCTCCGCCATATCGCGAGCGGCCTTCTCGTCGCCAACGACGCGAAGGATGTCGCCGGCCTCCGGCAGGTCGGCGAGGCCGATGATCTCGACCGCGGTGGCTGGCTCGGCCGACTTCACGCGCTTGCCCGCGGCGTTCTGCAGGGCCCGGACTCGCCCATGGGTGCGTCCCACGGCCACGATGTCACCTACTCGCAGGGTGCCGGTCTGCACGAGGACGGTGGCCACGCTGCCGCGGCCCTTCTCCACCTTCGACTCGATGATGGTGCCTACCGCGTCGCGCTTCGGGTTGGCCTTGAGGTCCTGCAGGTCGGCGACCAGCAGGATCATCTCCATCAGGTCGTCAAGGCCGACTTGCTGCTTGGCAGAGACCGGGACGGAAATCACGTCGCCGCCGTACTCCTCGATCAGTACGTTGGTATCGGCCAGCTCCTGCTTCACGCGGTCGGGGTTGGCATCCGGCTTGTCGATCTTGTTGATGGCCACGATCATCGGCACCCGGGCGGCCCGCACGTGATCGATGGCCTCCTTGGTCTGTGGCATGACCCCGTCATCCGCGGCGACGACGATGATCGCGATGTCCGTGACCTGCGCGCCACGGGCGCGCATCGCGGTGAAGGCCTCGTGACCGGGCGTGTCCAGGAAGACGATCCGCTTGCCGTTGTGCACGACCTCGCTGGCGCCGATGTGCTGCGTGATGCCACCGCGCTCCGCCGCCGCGACGGTGGTGCTGCGGATCGCGTCCAGCAGGCTGGTCTTGCCATGGTCGACGTGGCCCATGATCGTCACGATCGGCGCCCGGGTGACCAGGTCGGCGGCATCATCCTCGGTGAAGAGGACCGGCTTGCCGGCGCCTTCTTCGTCACTGCCGGGGGCGACGATCTCGTTCGGACCGGCCGCCTCCGCGGCGGCTCGCTCGGCGGAGCCGCGCTCGACGGTCTCGATCCCCAGCTCTCCGGCGACCAGCGAGGCGGTGTCGAAATCGATCGACTGGTTGATGGTCGCGAAGATGCCGTTGCGGATCAGCTCCTTGATGACGTCAGCCGTGCTGACGCCCAGCGCGTCGGAGAGGTCCTTGACCGCGACCGACGACGGGAGCTCGACCGGGCCTTCTGGCCGGATCGGCGCCTGCGGCGCATCCGCGACCGCGGCACCCGCCTGGCGCCGGCGTTGCGGGCGCGGCCCGCGGCGTGGCTGGTATCTACGTGGCGGCATTCGTCACCTCTGGCATGAGCGCATCTGCCTGCACGGGCGTGCCGAGGGCATGCTGGACTGCCGCGGCCAGCCGCTCCGGCTCCCGGCAGGCAGCATCGTCGCAGACGTAGGTTCCGCGGCCGGCAGCCTTGCCGGTCGGGTCGATCGCCACCGAACCGTCGGGCGCGCGGACGACGCGGGTCATCGAGCGCTTTGGCCGGACCTGCCGGCAGGCCGCGCAGGTGCGCATCGGCACATGGTCAGGACGTCGCTTCGGCATCGACCCGCGCCTCCTCAGGAGCCACCTCGACGGCGGACATGCCCTCGTCGGCGGGATCCGACCCGTCATGTGCGGCGGCGGCCGTGGCCACGCCGGCATCCGATCGAATGTCGATGCGCCAGCCGGTCAGCTTCGCGGCCAGGCGGGCGTTCTGCCCCTCCTTGCCGATGGCCAGGCTGAGCTGGCGCTCGGGAACGATCACGTTCGCGATCTTGTGCTCTTCGTCGATCCGCACGCTCAGCACCTCGGCCGGCGACAGCGCCTCCGCCACGTATTGGCCCGCGTCCTCGTGCCACAGCACGATGTCGACCTTCTCGCCGTTGAGCTCGGCCACGATGGCCTGGATCCGCGCGCCGCGCTGGCCGACCGCCGAGCCCTTGGCGTCCACGCCCGGCTGCCGGCTCTCGACCGAGACCTTGGAGCGGCTGCCCGCCTCGCGCGCGATGCCGCGGATGACGACCGTGCCGTTGTAGATCTCGGGAATCTCCATCTCCATCAGGCGGCGCAGGAAGCCGCGGTGGGTGCGGCTCACCACCAGGACGGGCCCACGGGTCGTGCGCCGGACCTCGAGGACATAGACCTTCAGATGCTGCCCGATGCGGTAGTGCTCGCCCGGAAGCTGCTCGGTGACGGCCAGCACGGCCTCGACGCCCTTGCCCATGTCGAGCACCACGGCCTGGTCGGTGGTGCGGTGCACCACGCCGGTCATGATCTCGCCCTCGCGGCTGGCGTACTGGCCGTAGACCACGTCACGCTCCGCCTCCCGCAGCCGCTGGCGATAGACCTGGCCGGCAGTCTGCGCCGCAATCCGGCCGAGCTGGGCCTGGGTCACGTTCTCGGGCACGCGAACCTTGCTGCCGACACCCGTGGACGGGTCGATCTTCTGGGCCTCGGCGGCGATCATCTGCAGCTCGGGATCCTCGATCTCGGAGTCCCCCGCCACGACCTCGTACTCGCGGAAGACGCTGATCTCGCCGCTCTCCGGATCGACGTGCACGACGACGTTCTCGGGGGCATCCGCATTGCGCCGATAGGCAGACTCGATGGCCTGCTCCAGCGTCTGAATGAGGATCTCCTGCGGCACGCCCTTCTCGGCGTTCAACTGGAGCAACGCTCCGATGAAGTCTCGATTCACGTCCGCACCTCGCGCCCTCGCGGGCAGAAACAAAAACGTGGGATGGCGAACCGACCCACGTTTCCCTTTAGTCAGTATCGATTCGGCTCGCAATCTGGCGCGAAACCGTGCTGAAGTATATCAGTCCGGCCCTCTCCACGCCACCGGGCCTGTCCCCTCGCCGATGACCGGCAGGGTCACGGTCGCGAGCCGCGGCGGGCGGGCTCCAGGAGGCGAATCAGGCTCGGCGGCGCGCTGTGCAGCAGCTCCATGGTCATCCCGTCGAACGGTTCCAAGGCCCCGACCAGGGCCGACAACGCGGTGCGCCCAGTGGCGCGGCTCGGCCGTCGTGGGGTATCGACCCAGGCCTGCCACGACCCATTCCGCGAGGTGAGATGCGTCTCGATCGAGAAGAACTGGCAATAGAGGCGTCCATGCCAGCTGGTGGTCCGATCCATCCTGCCCCTGTGCAGCACGTTACAGCGCCGAAGGGCATGCCGGCCGGCAGAAAGGCTACCGCGCCCGTCAACCTGCTCGTGGGAGCGGAGCTAGCTGGCGCTCTCCATGGTGGCGCCGACGAGGGTCATCGGCTCAGTGGCCAGCACCCGAAGCAGGGCGATGGCGGTGGGCAGTGACGGCGATCGATCTCCGCTGAGCAGCCGTGAAACGCTCGAATGCGATACACCGGCTCGCATGGCCAGCATGCGCTGGCTGATGCCTCGCTCTTCCATCCGTTCCTGGAGCCACGCGGCAAAATCGTCCTCGAGCCAGCGGGGCGGGATGGTGAGGTGCTGCGGCGGTCGAGGGAGGAGCTCCGCGGTGTTGGAAACGGTCACTCGCATAGGTTCGCGCATGCGCCTTGCCGCCAACCTTGCAGTGTTGCCTCCACGCACCGCTCGGGTCGGCGGACAGACCACCTGCGGCCACTGGATGCCGGTGATGCGGGAGCGGCCGGCGCAGCGGATGGATGCGGTGTTCGGCGGCGAATAGGGGTTACAGCCGGGGGGGGACAACAGGCCTCCGGCACGTCACAGGAGGCAGTTTTGTGCTCGAAGACCTACTCCACCAGGCGCTGCACATCCTGGATGGAGATCAGGATGACCAGCACGATGAGCACCATGAAACCGGTCAGGTAGATCAGCGCCTCGCGCTCCGCGGGCAGGCGACGGCGCCGAACGGCCTCGATCAGGACCACCGCGATGCGGCCGCCGTCCAGCGGCGGGAACGGCAGCACGTTCAGCACCGCCAGGTTCAGCGACAGCAGCCCAACGAAGCTCAGGAAGTAGACGAACGGCCCGCTCAGTACCTCACCGGTCTGCTGGGCGATCCCGATCGGGCCTGATGCCTGTCCGGCGTCCGGGTTGAGGCCAAGGATGCCGCCGATGGCGTCGACCAGCGCACCCGGCAGCTGGACGGCGAGCTCGGTGGCGCCGCTGAAGCCCAGCCGCACGGCATCGATCGGATTCTGAGCCGGTGCGGGGACTTCCTCGATGCGTTCGCCCCGCCAGGTGAAGCCGACTGCGCCCCTCCCCTTGCGCAGGTCCTCCTCGGTGACCGCGTTCGGGGTCACGGTGATCGCCTGCTCTGTGCCGTCGCGGCGGACCGTGAGTACGACCGGCTTCTTTGCCTGGCCGCGCAGGTAGGCCGTCAGCTCGCCCGAGATCTCGAAGACCTTGCCGTTCGCCGCCAGGATGACGTCGTTGGGCTCCAGGCCCGCCTGCTGGGCGGGACTGCTAGGAGTGATGCTGGTGATGACCAGCCCGCCGTGTGCCTGGTACTGGGGCATGCCGCTGGCGACCGAGAACAGGACGCCGGCGAGCAGGAAGTTCATCATGACGCCGGCGAGCAGCACGGCGATCCGCACCACGATCGGCTTGCGATTGAATGCACCGGCCATGGCCTGCTCGATGGCCGCCTCGGACAGCCCCCGCTGCCGCATCTTCTGCGCCTCTATGTCGCCGTCCTCGCCCAGCATCTTGACGAAGCCGCCGAGCGGGATCCAGTTCAGCGAGTAGCGGGTGCCTCGCCAGATGCGCGAGGTGATGCGGGGTGGAAAGCCGATCGCGAACTCCTGGACCGTGATCCCCGACCACTTCGCGGCCAGGAAGTGGCCCAGCTCGTGGACGACAACAAGGACGACCAGCACGGCCAGGAAGGCCGCGACGGTGCCGAGCACGTTCATCAGTGGACCGCGCCCCGCAGTTCAGCCTCGAGCGCGCCGCGGACCTCGGCATCCAGCGCCACGATCTCGTCCAGCGACGGTTCCGCCGCAGCGCCCCACCGCTCGACCGCCGAGCCGATGGCGACCGCGATCTGGTCGAACGGGAGCCGGCCCTCCAGGAATGCCGCGACCGCCACCTCGTCGGCGGCGTTCAGGATCGCGCCCCGATTGCCACCGGCTTCAGCCGCCGCTCGCACCGTGGCGTAGGCGGGATACCGCTCCGGGTCGAGCTGGCTGAACTCGATCGGCTCCCAGGCCTCAGGCGGAAGCCGCCGGGCGGGCGAGGGCAGGCGCTCGGGATGGCTCAGCGCGTACTGGATCGGCAGGCGCATGTCGGGGAGGCCGAGCTGGGCCTTGAATGAGCCATCGGTGAACTCGACCAGCGAGTGCACCAGGCTGCGGGGATGGATCACTGCGCTGATCCTACTGTACGGCTGCCGGTACAACCATCTGGCCTCGATGGCCTCGAACGCCTTGTTGACCAGCGTGGCCGAGTCGACGGTGATCTTGGGTCCCATCTGCCAGGTGGGGTGCGCCAGCGCCTCGGCGGGGGTCACCTTCGCAAGGTCGTCCGCCGGCCGATCACGGAACGGGCCGCCGGACGCCGTGAGGACCAGGCGGGTCACGTCCTCCAGGCGCTCGCCCAGCAGGCACTGCCAGATGGCAGAGTGCTCGCTGTCCACGGGACGCAATCGCTCGAGCGGGTCCCCACCCGCCTCGTCCAGGGCGACGGCCACCAGGTGACCCCCGGTCACCAGCGTCTCCTTGTTGGCCAGCGCCACCACGTGCCCGCTGCGCAGGGCGGACAGGACGGCAGGCAGGGCGCTCATGCCGGTCGTGGCGACCACCACGATGTCCGCGTCCGGCAGGCAGGCGAGCTCCTCCAGGCCTCCGTCCGCCCACCTTGGTTCAGCCGCCCCGCCTCCATCCGCCTGCCAATGGCGCGCATCCGGCCATGCAGCGCGCTGCTGCGCGAGCTCGGACGAGGCGTGCCCTGCCGCCAGGCCCACCACGCGGAACCGATCGGGATGCGTGCCAATGACCTCAAGCGCCTGACGCCCGATGGACCCGGTCGAGCCGAGCACGCTGATGCCGATCACGTGCCGGCGCCCACCACCAGCAGCGCGTAGCCGGCCAGCACCGGCGCAGCAAAGAGGAACGAGTCCAATCGGTCGAGCATTCCGCCATGGCCCGGGATCAGGTACCCGGACTCCTTGCGACTGGCGGCACGCTTGAGCATGGACTCGGCCAGGTCACCGGCCTGGGCGGACAGCCCCACCACCGGCCCCATCAGCAGGGCGTGCCACACCGGGACGCCGACCAGCAGCGTGCCAATGGCCGCGGCGGCCGTTGCCGTGACGATCCCGCCGGCGACGCCTTCGAGTGTCTTGGATGGGCTGATGTGCGGGATCAGCTGTCGCCTGCCGAGCCAGCGACCGGCTGCGTATGCGCCCGTGTCGTATCCCCATACCAGGAGCAGGAGGCAGTACATCCAGGCCGACCCCGCCCGCAGGCCGATGACGCCCACGGCCGTGCCCGGGCCGCCGTCGGAGGGGCCCAGGTGCGCAACCAGGACGATGAACGGGGCCAGGAGCGCAACGTAGGCCACGCCGAACGTCGAGGTGGCCCAGGTCAGGAAGCCCGCCCGCGGATCGAGCCGCGTGAAGCTGGCAATGCCGAGGACCAGGGAGGCTGCCGCGAATGCGACGACCGGCAGACCCGGGATGGTCGTGGCCGCCAGCAGCGAGGAAAGCAACGCGCCGACGAACCCTTGGTTGGCAGCGACGATGGTCGCGCCCGCGACCGCGATGCCGGAGGCCAGCATGAGGACCTGAGGCGGCTCGAAACCGGCCGCATCCAGCAGGCCGATGACCTCGACCAGGGCCAGGAAGATGACCAGGCCGACCAGCAGCGAGAGCCACGGCTCGCCGAGCCAGGCGACCACCAGGATGATCGGCGCCAGCAGTGCAGCGGTCAGCAGCCGGGTTCGCAGCATGGCGATCAGGCGCCGTAACGCCGCTGGCGACGGGTGAATTCGGCCAGCGCGGCATCCAGGTCGGCCTCTCGAAAGTCCGGCCATAGCGCGGCGCAGAAGACCAGCTCGGCATACGCGCTCTGCCAGAGCAGGAAGTTGCTCGTCCGTTGCTCGCCCCCGGTGCGGATGATCAGGTCCGGCTCGGGCTGGCCGGCCGTGTACAGCTGCTCCGCGACGCGCGTCTCATCAACGTCCTGGGCCGGCACAGCGGCAGCGATGAGGGCACGGATCGCATCCACGATCTCGCTGCGGCCCGAGTAGTTGAACGCGATGTTCAGCGCCATGCGCGACCCGCCGCGCGTCTTCTCCTCCGCCGCGCGGATGGAGCGCTGGATGTCGACCGGGGCTTCGTGGAGGCGGCCGATCACGCGCACCTGGACGCCCTCCTCGACGAGCTCGTCGGTGTACTGCCGGACGGCGCCGTCGATGAGCCCGAACAGGCCGGCGACCTCTTCATCGGTCCTGCGCCAATTCTCCTGGCTGAACACGTACAGGGACAGGACCTCGATCCCCCGGTCGGGGGCCGCTTTCACGATGGGGCGGATGGCCTCGACCCCCTGGACGTGGCCGGCGATGCTCGGCAGGCCGCGGGCAGCCGCCCACCGGCGGTTGCCGTCCATGATGATCGCGACGTGTCTCGGGCGCTCTCGCAAGGGCGCCTCAGACCTCCATCACTTCCGATTCTTTGCGTTCGGCGCGGGCATCAATGGCCTCCACGTGCCGATCCGTCAGCCGCTGCAGGTTCTCCAGCTCACGACGTTCCTCGTCCTCTGACAGGTCTCCGTCGCGCAGCGCCTTCTTCAGGTGATCTGCGGCCTCGCGGCGATGGTTGCGCACCTCCACGCGCGCCTCCTCGGCACGCCGCCGCACCTGCTTGACCATCTCCTTGCGGCGCTCCTCGGTGAGCGGTGGCACGTTGAGGCGGACGACGGTGCCATCGACGTTCGGCACCAGGCCGATGTCACTGCGCGTGATGGCCTTGTCGATGGCCGACAGCACGGATCGGTCCCAGGGCTGGATGACGATCAGGTGCGGGTCCGGCGTGCTGATGCCGGCGATCTGCTGGAGCGGGGTCGGCGTCCCGTAGTAGTCGACCATGATCCGTTCGACCAGGGCGCTGGATGCACGGCCGGTGCGGATGCCGGCAAAGTCGCGCTCCATCGCCTCCTGCGCGCGTGCCATCTTCGGCTCGGCGGCCGACAGCGCCTCGTGGGTCATGACGTCACCTCCCCGGCGATCAGGGTGCCGATCTGCTCGCCACGCACGGCGCGAGCGATGTTGCCCGGCTGCGTCATGTCGAACACGACGATCGGCATCTGGTTGTCCATGGCCAGGCTGACGGCCGTTGCGTCCAGGGCCTCCAGCCGATTCGAGATCAGGTCCGTGTAGCTGATCTGGGTGTAGCGGCTGGCTGAGGGGTCCTTCTCCGGATCGGCATCGTACACCCCGTCGACCCGAGTGGCCTTCAGGATGACCTCCGCCCCGATCTCGACGGCCCGCAGTGTCGCCGCCGTATCGGTCGTGAAGTACGGATTGCCGGTGCCGGCCACCAGCACGACGGTGCGGCCCTTTTCGAGGTGTCGCACCGCGCGTCGGCGGATGTACGGCTCGCAGATCTCCGGCATGGCAATCGCCGACAGCACCCGGGTCGGGCAGCCAGCCTGCTCGAGCGCGTCCTGGATGGCCAGGCCGTTCATGACGGTCGCCAGCATGCCCATGTAGTCGGCCGTCGACCGATCCATCCCCGTGGCCGCCGCCGACAGGCCACGGAAGATGTTGCCGCCGCCCACGACGATGGCGATCTCCGGGACGCTGTCCCGCGCGTCGGCAACCTGCGCCGCAATGTCGCGCGCCACCTCCGGGTCGATGCCGAACTGCCGGGGACCCATCAGGGCTTCCCCGGACAGCTTCAGCAGGACGCGTTGGTAGCGACGCGACGGCGCGGGATCGCTCACCTAGGCGGCCTCCCCGTCCCCCGGCTGATCCTCGGCGGTCTCGCCGACCGCCATGCGCGCGAACCGCGCGACGCGGATGTTCTCGCCCAGCAGCGCGATCTTTGCCGTGATTAGGTCGGCCACCTTCTGGTCCGTGTCGCGGTACGGCTGCTCCAGCAGCACGACCGATTCGAGCCACTTGTTCAGCTTGCCGTCAACGATGGTGCCGATCCGGTTGGCCGGTCGCCCCTCGGCCTCCGCTTCCGCGGCAAAGCCGCGACGCTTGTCCTCGAGCACGTTGGCGGGAACATCCTCCCGGCCCACGTAGAGCGGACCCAGCCCGGCCACCTGCATCGCCAGCTCACGGGCGAGCTGCTGGAAGTCGTCAGTGCGAGCGACGAAGTCGGTCTCGCAGTTCAGCTCCAGCAGGACGCCGAGCCGTGCCCCGTGGTGGATGTAGCTCGCCACGATGCCCTCGCGGGCCTCGCGGCCGGCCTTCTTGGCTGCGGTCGACAGGCCCTTGGCGCGAAGCCAGGCGACGGCCTTGTCGACGTCGCCGCCGGACTCCTCGAGAGCCCGCTTGCAGTCCATGATCCCGGCGCCGGTTTGCTCGCGCAGCTCCTTGACGTCCTGGGGCTTGATGCTGGTGGTCTGTGTCATGTGCGTGGTCTTGCCTTCCCTTGATCGTCGGCCACGTTCCTATTCGGCCTCGATCTCACTGTCAGTGTCGTCCTCTGCCGCCTCCGCCGCGCGGCGCGCGCGAGAGCGTCGTTCTTCTTCCTCGTCCTCTTCGGGCTCCGGCTCGAACACGAGCGCCTCGCCGGCGGCCAGGACCGCCGAGTAATCGGCATCGTTGCCGAGCGTCGATTCGTCGACGGGCGGCATGGCCTCGGCCTGCTCGAACTCCTCGTCCAACTGCGCCTGGCGCTCCTGCTGTGCGGCGAGGACCGCATCGGCCACCTGCGCGCAGATCAGTCGAACCGAGCGGATCGCGTCGTCATTGGCCGGGATCACCCAGTCGATGAGGTCCGGATCACAGTTCGTGTCGGTCATGGCCACGATCGGGATCTCGAGACGTCGCGCCTCGGCCACGGCGATCGACTCCCGATGGGGATCGACCACGAACAGCGCACCGGGCAGGCGGCGCATGCGCCGGATACCGCCCAGGGCGTGGTTCAGCTTCTCGATCTCCTCGGCGAGCTTGCTCGCTTCCTTCTTGGTCAGGCGCTCGAACTCCCCGGCGTCGCGACGCGCTTCCAGGGCCTCGAGGCGCTGGATACGCCGCTTGATGGTCGTGAAGTTGGTGAGCATGCCGCCCAGCCAGCGGTTGTTGACGTGGTGCTGGCCCGACCGCTCCGCCTCGGCGGCGATGGATTCCTGCGCCTGCTTCTTGGTGCCGACGAAGAGAATGCTGTCGCCACGGCGGATCGTGTCCGAGACGAACGCCAGGGCAGCGTCGAGCCTGGACACCGTCTGTGCGAGGTCGATGATGTGGATCCCGTTGCGCTCCGCGAAGATGAACGGGCGCATCTTGGGATTCCAGCGCCGGGTCTGGTGTCCGAAGTGGACGCCAGCCTCCAGCATCTGCCGCATGGACATGCTGCT
>DASSEC010000247.1:0-5984 GCA_035696685.1 Candidatus Limnocylindria bacterium
CCCACGGCTGCTTGTCGACCTCGCTGGCCTCCACCCCGCGGCCGAGCAGCTCCTGTCGAAGCGCCTCGGCATCGGCGACGACCACCTGCAGGCCCTGCAGCGAGCCCGGTGCCATGGTGGTGATTCCGGTGCCGATGACGATGGAACAGGCCGATCCCGGCGGCGTGAGCTGGACGAACCGAAGGTCATCGGTGACCTGGAAGTCATGGTCGGCGTTGAAGCCAACCTGGTCGACGTAGAACGCCTTGGCGCGGTCGACATCGGACACGGGAACCGCCACGAGCTCGAGCTTCATATCCATCGGCCCATTCTCGGCGATTCACCAAGCGCCTAGTCGACCGGACGCAGCTCCACCAATTCCAGCAGGTCGTTGGTGTCCGCGTACGCCTCGTCTGGCTCCGCGCCCATGGCGTTGATGACCTTGCTGTAGAAGCTGCGGGCTGAAGCGGCCAGGGTGACATCGAAGATCTCCTCCTCGCTGAGCCCGTGGCTGCGGAGGCCCTCCACGTCATCAGGCGTTATCCGGTTCGCGTCGATCGTCAGCTTCTGCGCAAAGGCCATGATCGCCACCTCGGCCGGGGTCAGGCATTCGGCGGTGCGGTAGTCGCGGGTGATGGCCTCCACCTGCGTGCGGTCGAAGATGTCCGATTCCAGCAGGACCGATGCGTGCGCACTGACGCAGTACCGGCAGCGTAGCTCGTTGGCGGCCGCCAGGGTCACCAGCTCGTATCGGCGCCGATCCATCCGTCGGACGATCGAGCCCACCAGCTGGCGCCACGCCGCCTTGGCCGCCGGGTTCAGGCCGAACAGCAGCTCCTGGTTCTGCAGGTAGCCGTCATCGGCGATGGCGGCGTCGTAATGGGCCTTCACCTCGCCCCCCGCCGATTCCGGTGGGATGGGATGGACGTACATGAACCGATGATATGCCCTGGCGCGCGCCGTGCTTCAGTGGCAGTCAGCGCCGGCCAGCTTCGTCCAGCTCGTCGCGCAGTGCCCCCAGGATCTCGAGCTCGACCCTGTCCTTTGGACGGCCCGCCGCTCGCTTCATGCGGATGAGGTCCTCAACTGAAGCAACGAGGAACGTTTGGCCAAACGCTTCCAGCTCATCGGCTCCGGCGGCCAGCTCGTCATAACCCTGGGTTCCGCTCGGTCGCGCCAGGATGTCGATCCAGCCAAGGTCCGTGGTGAAGGTGAACGCGTCACCGGCCGCCAGCGTCCTGGCATCGAGCCGAAACGGCAAGCCCGGTGGCGCTCCGCGCAATTCGGCATGGACGTCGGTCAGCGCCTGAGCCAGCGCGGTCGAGTTCTGCCTGTCAGTCGCGTAACAGATATCGACGTCCTGGGTAACCGAGGGCGAGCCACGCAACGCGGCGGCCACTCCGCCAATCAGCACGTAACGCACCGCCTGGGAGTTCAGGAGGTCGATGACGGCGGCGGGCTGAAAGTTAGGCGGGCGGTCGGTCACGGGTCGTCGTTGCGGCGCGCAGCGCCAGGAGGTTCTGGCCTGCGCTCGATGCCAGATGACCGCGTTGCTCGGGGGTCATTCGGAGCAGCTCCCGGATCGTCGATCGGTCGACGCCTTCGCCGAGGCGCCGCTCGGTGGTCAGCTCCTGACCAGTAGCACGGAGCAGCCGCTCGAGCGTGTCAATTCGGGGCAGTGACGTCCCGCGCTCGATGCGAGCGATGGATGGTTGCGGCACGCCGCTGGCCACGGCGAGGTCGCGCTGCGTCATGCACGCTCGTCGGCGCGCGTTCCTGAGCAAACGGGCAGCAATCACGCGAGGCATCCTATCACGATCATGATATCTACTTTGCTATCACAGCGCCGTAACCTATTAGCACACTGGCGCGTGCTCTTGACGCCGGTGGAGGGTTGCCGGATTCTCAGGCCATGAGCAGCGAGGCCACCACGGCGGCGACCGTGGATGCCTACATCGCGGCGGCACCGTCGCCGGCTCAGCCGATGCTGGTCGAAATCCGACGGATGATCCTCGACACGGTTCCGTCCCTGGTCGAGAGCGTGAAATACGGGATGCCGGCCTACGCCCACTCGGGCCGCCCGTTCGTCCACTTTTCGGCGGCGAAGGCGCACGTGGCCATCTACGGCCTCGTCCACGTGGATGGGGATGTCCCACCGACCCTGGCGCCGTTCCTGGACCACCGGAGCACTCTGCACTTCCCATTCGGGGAGGAGCTGCCCACAGCAGCCCTGGTCGCGGCACTCACTCGGAAGGCAGCAGCAATGCGCGACTCGGGGTCCGAAGCCCCGCGCTAGCGCCTGGCAGTCGGCACGTCAGCGCGGCAGGCGAGCCGAGACCAGCGCGTCGAGCCGCTCCGGATACACCAGCCCATGGCGCTCGGCGAGCGGACGGGCCAGGGACCGATAGATATCCAGCAGCTCGCCGGCGGCGTGCGACATGGCCGGGAGCTCAGCCGGCCTGACGGTCACACGGAGGCGCTCCAGCAGCGCAGCATCCAGTGCGCGATCCACCTTCCAGTAGGGCTCGTCATCCTCCGGCGGCAGGCCGGCAGACAGCCGGGCCAGGCGCAGGCAGATGCCGCGCATCGCCTCCAGCCCGCCGTGCGCCCATAGCAGCTGGCCACGCCCCAGTGCGGTGACCACGTGCTCGACCTCGTGCCAGAAGTAGTGGATCAGCTGGCGCACGTCCTCATCCGAAGCGGCATGCGCCGCCTTCGTTGCCTTGCGGGAAAGCGCCGCGGCCAGCTGGCCGTGCTTGTCGAGCACAAGCCGATGCGGACCGTCGTCCACCAACTCGCCAACTGGCCGCACGATGAGCTCGAAGGCCACCCCATCGGCCAGGATCACGTGCACGTTGGCAGGGTTGCCGAAGTCCTCCAGGAACAGTGGCTCGCCGACCTGGCGGATGAGCGTGGCGCGATCGCGAACGACCTCGTCCGCGGTGCTGTCAGTGGTGACCACGCCGACGTCCATGTCCGACCAGGCATCCGCCTCGCCGCGCGCCCGGGAGCCGTACAGCAGCAGGCCCTCGATCCGCGGGTCGTCCTGCACGGCCTCCGTCAGTCGCTCCAGCAGGCGATCGTATGGGTCGCCGCTCACCGCTCCTGCCACGGCCCGATGCCGGCCACGCGCTCGACCCGGATCCGCGTCACGAAGCCGGGTGGCGGATTCGGCATGGCGGGGAAGACCACGTCCGGACCCAGGTACGTCCGCGCCAGTCGCTGCAGCAGCTCCGGCGCCCCGCCCTCGGTGATGCGCGCGGTGCCGTGCAGGACCAGGTACTCGCGCAGGCCCCACTCGTTGACGCGGTCCGACTGGATGCTGAGCGCGACGCGCGGGTCGCGACGCAGGTTCCGCAGCTTGCGCTGGGCATTCAGCGTGCCGATGACGACCTCGCCCTGCTCCACGCCGATCCAGGCAGCGCTGATGTGCGGCGAGCCATCGGCATCCAGCGTCACCACCGTGGCGACCGCATCCGACTCCAGGAGCCGATGCGCCTCGGCGCTCAGCCCCTCCAGCAGGAATTCGTCGCTCACGGTGGCGCGCTGGGTCAACCCGGGCTCAGGCTGTGGGCGCGGCGCTGGTCATGCCGGCCAGCCTCGACTCCACCTCGGCCTCGGTGTCGGCGTCGTCCAGCGACGCGAACTCCTCCTCGAGCGATGACGCCGAGACCTCGGCCATGCCACGGGCCATGGCCTCCTCGCGCCGAATGCGCTCCTCGAACCGGTTCAGCTCTGAGGTGGGATCCATGACGCTGACGTCGCGCACGGCCTCCTGCACCTGGCGCTGGGCGGCGGCCATCTTCGCGCGGCTGACGAGCTCGTCGCGCTTCTGGACCAGCTCCTCGCGCTTCATGCGCAGCTTGTTCAGGCCGTCCTTCAGCTGATCGGTCAGCTGGGTCTGCTGGTCGATCTGGGTCTGGAAGGTCGACACCTGGTTCTCGAAGCTGATCTGCCGTCGAATGGCGATCTTGGCCAGCTCGGTGAATCGGTCTGCCTCGGCGGTATTGCCCGCCGCGCGGGACTCATCGGCCTTGCGAGCTGCCGCGCGAGCCTTGTCGCCCCAGTCGGTCTGGGCCGCCTGCGCCTCCTTGAAGTCGTCCTCCAGCAGCCGCAGGTTGCCCACCGTCTGCGCGACGGCTTCTTCGGCCTCCGCGATGTTGTTCGTGAAGTCACGCACCAGCTGGTCGAGCATCTTTTCCGGATCCTCGGCGCTGTCGAGCATGGCGTTGATGTTCGCGCGAACCAGCTGCCCGATCCGCCCAAGGATGGTCGTCTGTGCCATTGGTCTCCTCCATTGCACTTCCCCGACGGGCCGAGCGGCCGCCGGACCGATTGTCGCCTACCAACCTCCCCCACGCGAGCGGCCGCCTCCGCCGCCGAATCCCCCACCGATGCTGCGGCCACCGCCCCCGAAGATGCCTCCCCCGCCACGGCTGCTACCGAAGCCGCCGCCGCCGAAGCCACCGCCGCCGAAGCCACCGCCGCCCCAGCCGCCTCGCCCGCCGCCGGACAGGATGGAGCCGATGATGCCGCCCAGGATGGCGCCGCCCACGTCGCTGCCCCAGTTCGTCTGGCGTCCAGTGGGATACGGCTGACCACCGATCAGCACGGTGCCGCCTTGGCCCCGGCTCTCGGTATCGCTGAAGTCGTTCCGCGCCCGCTGATAGGCGGCGTCCGCGAGCTCGGTTGCGCGTCGCGCCTCGGCCAGCGCGGTCTGTGGATCCGTCTCGCGCGCGCCGCGTGCCCGCTGGAGCGCGGCATCGGCCTCCGACAGGGCGGTCCGTGCGCGCCGCCCGATGCCATGACGGCGGCTGGAAATGAATTCCTCGGCGCGGTCGGCGGAGAGCTCCGCTGCACGGATGGCAGCGTCCACGGCGGAGAGCTCCTTGGTGCGGCGCTCCTCGCCTTCGTGAACCTTGGCCACCACCTGTTCCGCGGCCGATTCCCCCTCCCGCGCGAGACGATAGGCAAGCACGAGGTCACGCGGCGTTCCCTGCGCGGCGGCCGCGGCAGCGTCCAGCTTCTGGACCACCGCGTTCAGCTCGTCCTGCTGGTCCGTGCCGGGTGCTCCGGCCACGGCGGAACGCGCCTGTTCAAGGTCCGCGCGCGCCCGCTCGAGGCCCGTGTCCAGGTTCATGCGTGCCTCGTCCAGCGCAGCGGCCTCCCGGTCGATGGCGTCCAGCAGCGCGCCTGCCTGCGCCAGCGCATCCTGCGAGGCCTTGGCGGCGCGTGCGGCCGCGCCCGTGTCGCCCTTCTGGAGCGCCGCCTTTCCCTCACTGGCCGCGCGGCCCGCAAGGTCCAGCCGCTTGCGGGCTTCGGCCACGTTGCCCTGCACCGCCTGCGAGCTGCCGCCGGCATCGGAACGCAGCAAGCCCAGCGTCTCTTCGGTGGCGGGCAGCCTGGCGGCGACCTCGCCCACCCGGCGCTCCTGCTCGGCGAGCACGTTCGGCGCGCGGCGCTCCAGGTCGCGCAGCTCCTGGAATTTCTTCGTCTGTGCGTCGACCAGCTGGTGCGCCGCTTCGCAGTGCGCCACGACCTGGTTCAGCAGCTCCTCCCGCTGGGGCGGCGCCTCCGGGGTGCCATCGTCCAGCTGCTGGCGAATCCGGAACGCGTTCTGCAGCTCCTCGCGCGCGGAGGCCAGCGAGGCGGCGAACGGCTTCGCGGCGTCGGCCCCGAACTCGGCCTCCACGAATCCCAGCTCCTGGCCGTTCTGGCGCAGCAGCTCGTCGGTGTCGATCAGCAGCGAGTTGGCCCGCTGCGCCAGGCCGCGCAGGCGGCGCTCGCGCTCGCGGTCGTCCTCTTCCGCGGCTCGACCGGCGCGCCATCGGCTCACCAGGATCCAGCCGCCGGCGCCGATCGCCGCCACCGCCAGGAGCACCAGCACGAGATTGGGACCGTTGCTGCCGGAGGGGGTCGGTGTCTCGCCCGGGCTTGGGGTCTCACCCGGTGCCGGCTCGCCGGACAGCGCTCGCGAAAGGCCGTCGACGGCGCCCGCCACGGCC
>DASSEC010000248.1:0-14149 GCA_035696685.1 Candidatus Limnocylindria bacterium
GCTGCTGCCGACGCTCACGCCGTCATCGCGAACGTACCCCGCGTGCAGCAGGTGGTGGACGGCGGCCATGGGCATGAGTGTATCGAGCCGCTCCAGCACCCGGCGTTGCGTGTCAGACGCCGCCTTCGCGCTCGCTGGCCCCGGCCGGAGTGCAGCCGGATGGGACGGCGCGCCGGGACGCGGACGCGTACCCTGCATCCACCATGCGCCAGCTCCCTCGGCTCCTGCGCCCGCGCCGCATCGCCGCCGATTTCGGCGAGCCGGTCGCCGCGCTCGAGCAGCCGCGGGTGGAGGAGGTAAGCGCGCTCGGGCTGCGCTGGTTCAACGTGGAGAGCCCCGGGTCGGCCGACATCGCCTGGGCGGCGGAGCACTTCGCCTTCCACCCGCTCGACCTCGAGGACGTGGCCAGCATCAACCAGCGGCCGAAGCTGGACGTCTATGACGACTACCTGTTCCTGGTCGTGCAGTTCCCGCGCTTCGACAAGGAAACCGGCAGGCTGCACGCGGCGGAGCTCGACGCCTTCATCGGCCCGGATTACGTCGTCACGCTGCCAGCGGAGCCGATCGTGCCGCTGCCCGCCATGTGGGAGCGGGTCCAGGAGCAGCCCGAGGTGCGCGAGTCGCTCTTCGCCGGGGGATCCGGCCGCCTGCTGTACGAGATCCTGGACCGATGCGTGGATGCCTGCTTCCCGATGCTCGGCCAGCTCGGACGCAAGCTCCGGCGCCTGGAGGATGACATCTTCGAGGGGCGATCCCGCGAGATCGTGCGCGAGATCAGCAACACCAAGCAGGAGATCATCAACTTCCGCGCCATGATCCGGCCGCAGCGAGCGGTGTTCCGTGCGCTGGAGCGCGCGAAGCAGAACCACTTCGGTGAGGAGCTGGACGTCTACTTCGACGACCTGACCGATGCCACCGAGCGCATCTGGGACGTGCTCGAGAACTTCAAGGAGATCGTGGAGGCGCTGGAGTCGTCCAACGAGTCGGTGCTGTCGCATCGGCTCAACGACGTCCTGCGCGTCCTGACGGCGGCCAGCGTCGTGCTGCTGCCGCTGACCCTGATCGCCAGCGTGTGGGGCATGAACGTGCCAGTGCCGGGCGAGCGGAATCCGGGCGCGTTCTGGGTGATCATGGCGGTCATGGCGGCGCTGCTGATCGGGATGGTCCTCTACTTCCGCCGGCGAGGGTGGCTGTAGCCGGCGCGTGACGGACCCCGGCGGTCGCTTTCTGGACGTCGGCGGCGAGCGGATTCACCTGGTGGAACGGGGGAGCGGGCCACCAGTCCTGCTCATCCATGGCTTCCCGAGCAATGCCACGGCCTTCGCTTCGCTGATGCCGCTGCTGGAGGATCACTTCGCGCTCACCGCGGTCGACATGGTTGGCTTTGGGCTGTCGACCCGTGCCATTCGCCGGCCGCTGGACGGAGACTCCTATGCCGATCGCATGGTCGACCTGCTCGATGCCCTCGAGCTGCAGCATCCGCACGTGGTGGGACTGTCCTGGGGCGGGTCCGTCGCGCAGCGTCTTGCCGCGCGCCACCCGGCGCGGGTCGATCGGCTCGTGCTGCTGGCGGCGGTCAGCGCGGCGCGCGTGCTGCGGCTGTCCGACGCCAACCTGCTGGGACTGGCGCTGGCCATGCGCTTCCCGGTGATTGGCCGCGCGGTCGTTCGTCGCTTCGTGACCCATACATCCGGCGACGCGGACCTGGCCAGCGAGGCGCTGGTCCGGGGGTACGTGGAGCCGCTGGGCATCCCCGGCACACTGGCTGCGCTGCGCCGCTTCGTGCGCGACACCGCGGCCACGCCACCCATCGACCTCGGGCGCATCCGGGCCCCAACCCTCGTGGTCGTCCCGCTCGCCGACCGGATCGTGTCGCCCGAGGCCGGCGCGGAGATCGCCGCCGCCACCCCGACTGCACAATACGTCGCCCTGCCGGGCATCGGCCACGCGGTCCAGTTCGAAGCGCGGCAGCGAGTGGCGGAGCTGATCCGCGAGTTCCTGGGCTGACTGGACGCGGGCTAGGCGACCGGCTCCGGCGTCGGTGGGGCCGAGCGATCTGACTGGATCAGCCACAGCCCGGCCAGGACCACGGCACCCCCGACGATGGTCAGGAGCGTCGGGCGCTCGCCCAGGAACGCCACCGACAGCCCCACCCCGAACAGCGGGACGAGCAACGTGAACGCGCTCGCCCGGGCCGCGCCAATGCGAGCGACACCGATCTGCAGGAAGACGAAGGCCAGGATCGAACCGAACACCACCAGGTAGCCGATAGAAGCCCAGGCGCGCCCGCTCGCCTCCTGCAGCGCACTCGGGCTGCCGGTGACCAGGGCCAGCGGCAGCAGGAAGATGGCGCCGGCCGTCATGGCATAGAGGGTGGCGCTGATGGGCTCGAATCGCTGTCCGGCCACGCGGACCAGGACGTTGTAGGCCGCCCAGAAGCCTGCGCTGGCCAGGAACATCAGGTCGCCCGTCAGGCGCGTCCCGCCGGTATCCCGTCCCGGCCCGATGACCACCAGCAGGCCCCCGATCGCCACCGCCATGCCCAGGACCGCGCGGCGGCCGACGTGCTCGCCCAGCAGCAGGACCGCCAGGATCATGGTCAGGATCGGAATCGTGCCGGGCACGAGGATGGAGCCGTCCGAGGCAGGGGCCAGCGTCAGGCCGGTCAAGAAGAGCCAGTTGTAGCCAGCAACTCCGGTCAATCCCAGGCCCGCGATCAGCGGCAGGTCGCCGCGGCGCACCGGACTGAGTCCCCGTCGCGCAACGAGCGCCGACAGCCCCAGCAGCAGCGCAGCCGTCCCGAACCGCAGCTCGGCGACGGTGAAGACCGGCAGCTCCTCCACCGACCAGCGGCCGGCGACCCAGGTGCCGCCGAACATGGCAGCCATGATCACGAGGAGGATGTAGGCGCCCTGATGCTCGCCGCCGGGGTGGCTCGGCCGGGTCAGCGCTTGGCCTTCGGCGGCAGCCGGCTCCCGTACTCCAGGGCGCGACGCACCCAGGCCTCGACCGCCTCGGGGTCGGACGCCAGGCCATCGGGCATGACCAGGTACTCGCGCATCGGCCGGCCGGGCATGGGCGAAAACGCCGTCCCACCGGCAGCGGCCAGCTCGTCGCGGTCGTCGTCGGGCAGGCGCACGAACCAGCTGGAAGCGAAGATGCCGGTGAACAGGTTCCCGTTCACGAAGCCCGCCGGGTAGCCGAACATCTGCCGCACCTGCGCGCCCGGCAACCCACTGACGGTGGCGGAGAAGCGCGCCGCCAGCTCGGGCGGTGCCTTCGTGAAGTCCGGACCGTGCGGCATCGGGGCTCCTCGACGAGTAACAACGCAGCCGAGCCTACCACCGGCCGATGGGCGTGGGGCGAGGCCGTGCTTGGGGAGGAAATGTGGAAAAGCCCGAATATCGGCTGCAAAGTCGGGGATAAAGGGGCTTGTGGCGTCCGAAAGGCGACCCCTATGCTTTGGTCGTCCCGAAGGGGCAGCGGATACCGGATCACGAGATTGCATCAAGCGTTCCGGTACCGGTTCGGCGGTCTCGCACCGCAGGGCCGGGCCGCAGTTCCTTCGGGACATTTCGTTGTGCCCAGCGTCGGCCGCGCGCGCCAACAGGCGGCCCAGGAAAGCGACGCGCGGCGTCGCCACGTCATCCTCGCCCGCGCCTTGGCGTCGGACATGCGCTACGTCCGGGACGTGGCGCCACGACCCGGGTGATCTAGCCCGGCGTATCCGCAGCAGCGCGGTGCACGCGATCGACACGCGTCCCTCCCACTTCCTGCTCGGTCGCGAGGGTCCAGACCTCGGCAAATCCCTCCCCGGGCAGGAAGTGGCGCGAGTCGCGCAGCCACCGATGCTGGCGTCGGATCGCCGCCACCGGACGCGGGACGTCCCGGGCTGCGTTGTGGGCCAGGCACACGTCCAGCGGCAGGTCGAAGACGATCGCCACCGCCGAGCAGCGCGCCTTCCGCGCGATCGCCATGGGCTGCTGGCGCGCCCAGTGCTCGACGTTCGTCGCGTCCACCACCGTCAGGCGGCGGCGCGCCAGGCGCAGGGTCAGCGCGGCGTGCAGCAGCTCGAACGCCGCGTCGGTGGCCGTTTGGTCGTGCGGATCGTCGGCGACCATCGCGCGCAGTGCGTCGGAGGAGAGGATCTCGGTCGGCAGGAAGTGCCTGGCGGCGAACGTGGTCTTCCCCGCGCCGCTGGGGCCGATGAGCATCACCATCGCGTCGGCAGGCAACCTGATGATCACGTCGCGGCCGCGCTCCAGCGGGTCAGGGGGAGCAGCAGCTCCGCGCCCTGGCTGCGGACGTTGTTGACGGCCGGCGAGACGGGATACATCCGCAGCCCGTCGGCGGGGAAGGGGCGCAGCAGCGGCCGCAGCTCCCCGGGGCGCGCGTCCTCGTCCAGCCATGCGTCCCAATCGTCGGGGTGCAGGATGATGGGCATGCGGTCGTGGACCGTCGCGACCAGCTCGTTCGGCTGGCCAGTGACGACGGCCAGGCTGTAGAGGCGCTGCGCGCTGGCGGGATCACGCCAGATCGCCCAGATGCCGGCGAATGCCATCGGCTCACCCGAACGGAGGCGGATGGCGAACGGCTCGGAGCGGATCACGCGTCCGGTCGCCGGGTCGCGGTGGCGGCGCCATTCGTAGAACGCGTCGGCAGGCACGATGCAGCGCCGGCGGGCGAATGACGCCCGGAAGGTCGGGGAGCTCTCGACCGTCTCCGCTCGCGCGTTGATCAACGGGGAGCGGGCTTTGGGACCCTCTGCGAAGAACGGGACCAGGCCCCAGCGGAACGTGTCGACCACGCGAGCCCCGTGGTGTTCGACCACTGCCGAGACCGGATCGGTGGGCGCGACGTTGAAGCGGTCGCCGTCCAGGTCGGAAACGGCCGTGGCACGAAACAGCCGCGCCAGCTCTTCAGGCGAGCGCGGCTGCGCGAAGCGTCCGCACACCTAGGTGCGGGAGGCGGCGGTTCAGGCCTCGGAGGCTGCGCACTCCGGGCACATGGCCGCGGCCGGGATGGGCGGCTGGGGTGAGCCGGTCGCCCGCGGAAGCGTCTTGCCGCAGATCGTGAACTCCGGATCGCGCTGGAGATGCACTTTCGAGAACTGGCGATCGGGCAGGCGCCAGGTGACGTAGCGGCGTTCGTTGACGGTCGTTGCCATCGTGCTCCTCGGAATATTCGCGGCGGCGCCGCGCGGGGGGACGGATAGTATGCCCGAAATCGGCCGATCGCGCCACCCCCGGACTCGTCGACGCGGCCGAGCAGCGGCCGCGCGAGCGCGGCATGATGGGAGGGCATGGCCCACATCGGCATCCTCACGGGCGGCGGCGACGTGCCGGGGTTGAACTCGGTGATCAAGAGTGTCGTGTATCGCGCCTTCGAGCTCGGCTGGCAGGTCACCGGCATCCGTCGCGGGTGGCAGGGCCTGACCCACGTTCGCATCGGCGCCGAGGACGAGGCTGACTGGGTGCGCCCCCTGGACCGCAAGGCCACGCGGGCCATCGACCGCACCGGCGGCACCATCCTGCACACGTCGCGCACGAACCCCGGGCGAATGCCCGAATCCGCCCTGCCGCCGCACATCGGCCAGCAGGAGCGTGCCGGCTATGCGATCGACGATGGCCGCTACGACCTCACGCCCGTGGTGCTCCGCAACCTGGAGCAGCTGCAGCTGACTCACCTGGTGGCCATCGGCGGCGACGACACGCTCAGCTACGCGGCGCGGCTTGGACGCGAGGGCGTCCCGCTCATCGCCATCCCCAAGACGATGGACAACGACGTGTGGGGCACCGAGTACTGCATCGGCTTCTCCACGGCGGTCACGCGTGCCAAGGAGCTGATCAATCGGCAGCGGACGACGCTGGGCAGCCACGAGCGCATCGGCGTCTTTCGCATCTTCGGCCGCAACGCCGGCTACAGCGCATGGCATGCCGCGTACGTGACCAGCATCCGCTGCGTGATCCCGGAGGCGCCGTTCCCGCTCCAGCGACTGGCTGACCTGCTGGTGGAGGACCGTCGCGTGAACCCCAGCGGCTACGCACTCGTGATCGCGTCGGAGGGGGCGGTCTGGACCGGTGCGCACCTGGAGGAGTTCGGCGAGGCCGACGCGTACGGCCATCGGCGCAAGGCCGATGTGGGCTTCGCCCTGGCCGAGGAGCTCAAGGCGCTGACCGGCATCGACACGGTGCACTCCGACCTGACCTACGACCTGCGCAGCGGTGATCCCGATGCCCTGGACTCCATGGTCGCCACCACCTTCGCGAACATCGCGGTCGACCTGCTGGCCGATGACATCAGCGGGCGGATGGTGGCCATTCACGGCGGCAGGTACGCGCACGCACCCCTGCCGGACGCGTCGCTCGGGGCGCGACGCCTGGACATCGCCACGATGTACAACGAGGAGCGCCTCAGGCCGCGCTACGACGCCCGACTCGGCATGCCCCTCCTGCTCGGTCGCGCCCTCGAGGACTAGATCGGACCACATCGGTCCATTGCGCCCCTGCCATTCGGCCCTGTTCCGGATATCGCCGCGCCCCGGAACATGCGCCCGGTACCGTTCGGACCACTCCCGCACCAATGAGGAACCGATGCAACGCGCCTTCGCCTATTTCGCGGCCTTCACCGGCATGGGAGCGCTCTTCGCGGGCGTCCTGCTGCTGGCCGCCGTCATCGTCGGACCCGGACCGGCCAGCGGCTCCTCCGCCAGCCGCAGCCCGGGGAGCTCCGTCGCTGCCGGACCGATTGGCACCATCGAGGTGCACGCCTTCGACCTTGGCTTCAAGCCGGCCGAGGTGGCGGTCGTGGCCGCCGGCGAGTACGACGTGAAGTTCGTCAATGACGGTGGCGTCCTGCACGACCTCACCTTCGCCGACGGGACCAAGGTCAGCGCCGAGGGCGGCAAGACGGCCACCGGCAGCGTGACGGTCCCGACCGGCGGATTGACGTTCATCTGCTCGGTGCCGGGCCACGCCGACGCGGGCATGCGTGGCTCGGTGACGGTTCACGAGCACGGCGTGGGGCAGGCGTCGCCATCGGCCTCAGCCTCGATGACCGCCGAGCAGATGCGCGACCACGACGCCGCGGTCACGGCCCAGTTCCCGGCCAAGACCAGCGGCCACGGCAACGAGGTGCTGGAGCCGACCATCCTGGCCGACGGCACGAAGCGCTGGGAGCTGACCGCCTCCGAGTTCCAGTGGGAAACCGAGCTGGGCAAGTTCGTCACGGCGTGGGGCTACAACGAGATGGTGCCGGGCCCGCAGCTGCACGCGGAGATCGGCGACCGGGTGCAGATCATCCTGCACAACGAGCTGCCCGCGCCAACCACCATCCATTTCCACGGCATGAAGGTGCCGAACAACATGGATGGCGTCCCGGTCATCAGCCAGCCGGCCGTCATGCCGGGAGAGTCGTTCACCTACGAGTTCCGCGTGCGGAACGCCGGCTCGAACATGTACCACAGCCACTTCATGGCTCAGACCCAGGTGCCGATGGGCCTGCTGGGCGCCTTCATCGTCACCGACCCGAAGGCCAACGAGCCGAAGGCTGACATCGACTACGCGATGATCCTGAACGACGGCCCGCTGGGGTTCACCATCAACGGCAAGGGCTTCCCGGCCACCGAGCCGATCGTGGCCAATCAGGGCCAGCTGGTCCGCGTGCGGTACATGAACGAGGGGCTCCAGATCCATCCCATGCACCTGCATGGCATTCCGCAGCTCGTCGTGGCCAAGGACGGGTACGCGCTACCGGATCCCCATTACGAGGACACCGTGCTGGTCGCGCCCGGCGAGCGGGTGGACGTCCTGATCCGGGCCTCCGAGCTCGGCACCTGGGCGTTCCACTGCCACATCCTGACCCACGCCGAATCGGACCAGGGCATGTTCGGGATGGTCACCGCGCTCGTGGTCCAGAAGCAGTGACCCGGGACGCGGTGGCCTAGCTGGGGCGCTCCTCCAGCTCCGTGCCGGACGGCAGCCCGGCACGGACGGCGTTGACGGCTGCCTCCAGCGCCTCGGCGGAAGGGGCGCGCAGCACGAACGTGCGCTCGGCGGTTGCCGCGCCGACGGATGGCGCGCTGGCCGGCGGACCGGGAGCTGTCGCGGCTGGCACGGGCGAGACCTGCCCGGGCTCCGCCGCAGGGGTTGCCTCGCGCAGCGCCCGGTCGCGGCGCTCCGCCAGGCCGTGGTACGCGGCCAGGGCGCCGGCGGTGAGCAGCGCCCCCAGCGCGGCCGAGACGGTCGAAGCGACGTTCGTGAACTGGTCCACGCCCAGGATCGCGTTCAACAGCCGGTAGAGGAGCACCGCCAGGCTGGCCAGGGAAGCGAGCAGCGCCACGCCCACGATGACGAGCAGGTAGGCGCGGCGCGCCGTCGAGCGAGCCTCTCCCTCCGGGTCCGCCGCCCAGTGACGTTGCAGGCTCGCCCAGTTCCACAGCCACAGCGCGGCGCCCACCAGGCCCACGGCCAGGAAGTCGGCCAGCTCGTGGCGCCAGAGGCCGGCGTCAGTCCGATTGCCGCCCAGCAGGATGTCGAGCAGCAGCCCCATCAACCCGGCTGCGCCACCGGCGAACGCACCGATCCCCACCAGGCCCACCGCCGCGGCCGCCAGGCGACCAACGGCGGCCGCACGGTCCGGCACCTCGCTGGCGCGTGCCTCGTCCGCCATCCAGCGTGCGTGGACGAACCAGGCCACGATCCATGGCAGCAGGCCGAGCAGCGGCCCCACGGCGCTCCCGAGCGCCGACTCGGACACGAAGTCGCGCTCGGCTCCCAGCATCAGCCCCAGGACGGAGCTCAACGACTGCCAGCCGAACACCACGGTCGCAATGGCGGCTGCGCCGATGGCGGCCACGTAATACGCCACGCGCAGGCGAGACTGTCGCTCGCTGCTGGCCCGCCAGCCTTCGCCCCGGAGCAGGCTGGTGGCATACCACCAGTGGCCGCCGTAGACGATGCCCCAGCCAAGCATGCCGGCCAGCGCATCGGCCGCCCCACGCCGGACGACGTCGCCGCCGATGAAGCCCGGAGCCGGCCCGGCCAGCGCGTCGGACGCCATCCGCAGCAGCGTGCCGAGGTTGATGGCGGTCATCACCAGGCCCAGCAGCGTCGCGCCGTAGAGGTAGACCCGCGGGATCCAGGCGCCGCCGCCTGACATCGCTGCGGCCGCCAGGTCCCGGCGGCGGATCGTGGCGTGGTACAGCCACGCCAGGCCCGTCACCAGCACCGTCGCCAGGGCCGCCCCGACGTCGATCTGGATGAACTCGAAATCGCTGCTGGGTGAGATGCCGAACAGCAGCCGCGCCAGGTGCTCCAGCAGCTGGACGCCGGCCAGTACGCCGAACACCAGCAGCACGGCCAGCACCAGCGAGAGGTAGAGCGCGCGTATCGGCGAGCCGCGCTCAGCGGCCGATGCGGGATTCTCCGGTCGCAGGCTGCGCTCGACCAGCAGCCAATGGACCGTCCACACCAGCAGTCCCACGACGGTCAGCGCGATGGCCAGGCTCAGCTGGTCGCGGTCGCCGCTCGTGTCCCCGGCGAGGGCCGCACCGCGGCCCAGGCCGACGGCATGGAAGACCACGACGAACAGGTTATTCAGGCCCGTCAGCAGCACGGCCAGGGTGACGCCGCTCATGCCGTACAGGTAGAGGCGACGAACCGTCTGCATGTGCTGCGCTCTCCTAGAGGGGCTTGCCGTCGATGCCGAACGGCACCTGCTCGATACCGATCAGCTGCTCGTCGAGCTTCCAGCCGTCCGGCTCGCGCGCCATCTCCACCGTGGTCGTGGTGCGGTAGCTCGCCGCCCCTGGACCGTCACCGGAGTAATGCTCGACGGTCAGGTGCACGGTGACGCGGTCGCCGCTGCCCTGGGTGGCGTCGATGAACACGGCCTCGTTGCCCGGCGAGGGGTCACCGAAGCCACGGACCGCCGTCTCGTACTCGTCCAGCGTCACCTGCGACCGGATGCTGTCGGAGAAGTAGCCGTACGCCGTCTCGAGGTCACGGTCCTCCCAGGCGGCCAGGTACCCCTGCAGCGCGGCCTGCGGGCTGCCGGCGGGAAAGCTGGCGGGCGTCCGGTTCTCGGCCAGCAGGACAACCACCGCGGCGATGACCACCAGCGCGAGGACGCCTCCGCCAACCCACGTGACCGCTCGGGTAGGGCTCATGCGCCGCAGACTAGCCAGCCTCGACTGCGGCGGAACTGCGGTGCGCGGCCGCGGCCGCCAGGAACGCCGACCAGAGGCGCTCCAGCACGAGCGGCGAGGACTCCGTCCGCTCGGGATGGCACTGGATGCCGACGACCCAGCGTTCGGGGTCGCGACCCTCGAGCGCCTCGACGAGCTCCATGTCACCCTCCGCCGCGAAGGCAGCGGCCCGCAGGCCCGGCGCCAGGCGGTCCGCGGTGACGGCCTGGTGGTGGTAGCTGTTCACGACCGTCGCCTCCTGGCCGCCGATCACCGACGATAGGCGTGAGCCGGCGATCACACGGAGTGGGTGCTGCGCTGCAGGCCCCTGGAGGTAGGGGACGCCTTCGTGGCCCTCCACGTGCTGGACCAGCGTGCCGCCGCTGAACGCGTTGATGGCCTGCATGCCGCGGCAGATGCCGAGCACCGGCACCGCGTGAGCCGCCGCAGCCTGGAATGCCCGCAGGTCGAGCGCGTCGCGAGCCGCATCGGGCGCGCGCGACCCGTCAACCGCCTCCCCGTAGAGCGCCGGATCCAGGTCCGCGCCGCCGCTGATCACCAGACCGTCCATCGCGTCCAGGGCGGTCGCCAGGACGTCGGCGGGGGTGGCGTCATCAACGGGAACCGGCTCGCCGCCGGCACGCTCGACCGCCTCGCGGTAGCGCTCGTTCTTCAGTCGTGCGACGGCCGGGTCCGACGCGTGCGCCGGATTCGACAGGGTCACGACGATGCGCGGCCGTTCCATGGCCGAATGCTAGCGGCCAGGGTTGTCCCGGCACACCCGGGACGCGCGTCCCTTGACGGCGAGGCAAGCGGGGGCGTATATCGTTCGCAGATATATCGGAGGCCGATATAGTGGCGCCACCAGATCGCGACGCTTCCCCGGAGCTGGGCCGTTTCGCCGAGCCGGCGATGCTGGTCCTCGTCAGCCTCTCGGATGGCCCGCGGCACGGCTACGCGATCATGTCCGACGTCGAGGCCTTCAGCGGCCTTCCACTGGGACCCGGCACGCTCTACGCGGTGCTGGCCCGGTTGGAGCGGGCCGGCCTGGTGGAGCCGATGCCCGTGGAGGATCGGCGGCGCCCGTACCGCATCACCGGCGCGGGCAGCCGAGCGCTGGCGGCGCATCTTTCCCAGCTCGAGGAGCTGCTGCGCGTCGGTCGTTCGCGCCTGCCGCGACGGCAGGAGCAGCGCGCATGACGCCGCGACGGTTGCATCGGCTGGTGGTGGGTGCCTACCCGCCCGGCTGGCGGGCGCGGTACGGGTCAGAGCTGCTGGCGCTGCTCGAGGAGCGAAGCTCGGGCTGGCGAGACGTGCCGGACCTGCTGGCCGGCGCCGTGGACGCCTGGCTCCACCTCCGCGTCCGGCCGGGCGAGGCCGCCGAACCCGCAATCTCGTCCGGGCTGCTGGCGGCGACGGGATCGAGCGGCGGGACGTTCATCTCGTTGCCGCCTGTCCCGCCCCGCACGCACGGCATCGTCGCCAGCGGCCCGCGGCCCGGCGAGCTGTCGCGCCGGACGTTCATGCGCCGCGTGCTGGCGATCGGCACGGCGCTGCTCACGTTCGAGTTCGCAGCCGGCACCATCAACTTCCTGTGGCCGCAGATCCGGACGGGGCTTGGCGCGAGGTTCCGGGTGGGCACGGTGAACGACGTGCTCGCCATCGATCCGCGCTTCGCGAATGGCTGGCCGTACTCCTACGGCCCGGCGCGCACGTTCCTGGTCAACGTACCGGCGGCCAAGGAGCTGGCGATGGGCCGGGACGTCTCCATCACCAACCTGGCGGCGACGGACCTGCTGGCCCTGTGGCGCAAGTGCCCCCACCTGGGTTGCCTGGTACCGGCGCCGTGCGAGTCGATCACGCGCTACCAGTGCCGCTGCCACCGCAGCACGTACAACATCCTCGGCGAGAAGATGCATGAGGGCCCGGCGGAGCGTGGCCTCGACCGCTTCGCGGTGAGCATCGAGTCCGACGGGACGATCGTGATCGACACTTCCCAGGTCACCCAGGGTCCGCCCAACCTGGGGCAGGGCAGCCTCTCGTTCCACGACCCGCATCCGTGGGAGGCGACCTGCTCCGAGGCCTGACGGCTCAGACCACGTTCAGCTCGCGGATCGGCTCGTTGCGCGCGATGCGCTCATAGCCGAGCGGCGACAGGTCCAGTGTCTGGTAGCGGCCGGTCGCGATCAGCTCGGCCAGGCCCCGTCCCACGGCCGGCGCCTGCTGCAGCCCGTGGCCCGAGAATCCGTTGGCGAACAGGAAGCCGGGCAGCGCCGGATGCGGGCCGATCACCGCGTTGTGGTCCAGGGTGTTGACCTCGTAATGCCCCGCCCACGTGTCGAGCAGGCGCACGGCCTCGAAGGCGGGCACGCGCTCGGCCAGCGCCGGCCAGATGACCCGGTCGAAGAAGCCGCGATCCGGTTCGAGGTCCAGCGTGTCCGGGTCGGGCTCGCCGTCGCGCGGGGAGCGGCCGCCAATCCAGGCCTCTCCCTCCGGGCGGAAATAGACGCCGGACGGCAGGATGGTCAACGGGGTTGGGCCGATGCGCTCCCGGCAGTCGAAGTGGTATACGTGGCGCTTGCGCGGGTGCACCGGCAGCTCCAGCCCGGCCATGGCCGCCACCTCCGCCGCGCGCGGGCCAGCGGCGTCGACCACCAGCTCCGTGGAGATCCCGGATCCATCGGCCAGGCGCACGCCACGGATGGCTGACTGGTCGTGGTCAATCCCGATCACCGTGCCCGGCAGGTAGGTGACGCCCAGCGAGCGCGCCTTGCGCACGAAGGACTGCAGCAGGGCGTGTGCGTCGAACCAGCCCTCGTCGGAGAGACCCAGCGAGCCGCCGGCCAGGCCGTCGAGGCGCAGCCACGGGAAGCGGCCTCGGAGCGCGTCGGGGTCCAGGAGCTGGACGTTCACGCCGTGTTCGCGCTGCACGGCATGGTTGGCGCGCAGCGTCGGCAGGCCGGCGTCGGTGGCGAGGAACAGGTAGCCGCCCTCGACGAAGTCGGCGCCGGGCGGCGGCGCGCCGTCCACGCTCAGCCAGCGACCGGGCGAGCGGATCAGCTCGACGCCGAAGCGGCTGATCTCGATGTTCAGCGGGGTGCTGAACTGCAGCCGGATGGATGCGGCTGACAGGGTGGTAGAGGCGGTGCGGTAGCCGAGGTCGCGCTCCACGACCACGATCCGGCCTGACCAGTCGGGGTGCATGGCCAGGAAGGTGGCGATGGACGAGCCGACGATGGCGCCGCCCACGATCACGACGTCTGCCCGGCGCTCGACCTCCACGCGCCGATCCTAGCGCCTCCTCGTCGACCTGCAGGGGCCTGCCACGCCGCCGCCGCACGCCGTAGACTCTCGCAGCAATGGCCGGCCCGAAGCCCGTCATCCTCACGGTCGACGACGACGTCCCAGTCCTGCGTGCCATCGAGCGCGACCTGCGCTCGCGGTACGGAAAGGACTACCGCGTGGTGGCCGCTTCCTCCGGCACCGAGGCGCTGGAGGCCGTCCGCCAGCTGACGGTGCGCGGTAGCGCCATCGGCCTGTTCATCGTCGACCAGCGCATGCCGACCATGACCGGCATCGAGTTCCTGTCACAGGCGCTGGAGCTGCAGCCCGACGCGAAGCGCGTCCTGCTCACGGCATACGCCGACACCGACGTCGCCATCAAGGCGATCAACGAGATCCAGCTCGACCACTACATCCTCAAGCCCTGGGACCCGCCCGAAGAGAAGCTCTTCCCGATCACCGACGACCTGCTGGCGGACTGGAGCGCCACCTTCCGGCCGCCGTTCGAGGGGCTGCGCCTGCTGGCCGGCCGCTGGGCACCGGGTGGCCACCTGATCCGCGACTACCTGACCCGCAACCAGGTGCCGTACTCGTGGCTGGATCCGGAGGACGACGAGGAGGGGCGGCGCGTCGCCGCCAGCCTGGTCGAGACGCACCCGGACCTCCCCAGCGTGGATCCCT
>DASSEC010000249.1:0-4665 GCA_035696685.1 Candidatus Limnocylindria bacterium
CGGTGACCACCTACGAGCGCGCCGAGGCTGCCCGGCGCGCCGGGCTCGAGGCATGAAGGCGGCGGGCGACGTGGGAGTGCGGTTCACGGATATCGGGCCAGTGGAGCTCAAGGGCCTGGCCGGACCGGTGGAGCTGCTCTCCGCGCAGCGGGCATGAGCGGCACCGCGCGCCTGGCATGGGCGCTGTGCGTCCTGACGCTGCTCATCGTGGCCACAGCGATAGGGCTGGTGGTGGTGAACCGCCAGACGATCCACGACCTGGACGCGGCCAACGCCATCGAGATCGTGCTGCCCATCGGCTTCGCGATCCTGGGCGGCCTGGTCGCCAGCCGCCAACCTCGCAACGCACTGGGTTGGCTGTTCCTGGGGATCTCACTGGCCAATGGCCTTCCCGGCCTGACCGCGCAGTACACCCGGTTCGCGCTGGGGACGCAGCCGGGCGCGCCCTTCTCGTCGTGGATCCCGTGGTTCGGGATGTTGACCGACAGCCTGGTCTACCCGGCCGGCATTGCCTTGTGGGCCATGCTGCGGCACCGCCGGTGAGAACGAGGTCGTCATCTCGCAGGAAATGGCCGATGCATTGGACGGCGCGGTGCCGCTGCACGATGCCGGCCGTCAAGAGCTGCGCGGCGTCCCGGGCGAATGGCACCTCTACCAGGTCGCCGCGTCGTGATCACGACGGCCCACGCCGAGCGGCCATAATCCCGGCGTGGGCACCCGACTGCTTGACGACGCCTTCGCGCACCACACCTGGGCCACGCTGGAGCTCATCGACGCCTGCGCCGCGCTGGAGGAGCATCAGCTGCGGGTTGGCATCCCCGGTGTCTACGGCTCGATCCTCGAAACGCTGCGCCACCTCGTCGGTTCCGACTGCTCGTACCTCCGCGTGACCAGCGGGGCCCACGGCGACTTCGACGCGGACGCGGCGGAGGTGGCCGACTTGCGACTCGAGATGGAGGCACACCAGAAGGGCTGGAGCGAGCTGCTGCGCCGTGAGCTGGACGCGGAGGCCTGGCTGGTACGCCACCGGCCGGACGGCTCGGAAACCCACGCCCCGCTCGGCATCCGCCTGGCGCAGGCACTGCATCACGGCACGGATCACCGCAGCCAGGTGTGCACGATCCTGTCGACCCAGGGCATCGAGCCCCCCGCCATCGACGTGTGGGACTACGGGCTTGGCCACGAACGGACGCGGAGGACGGAACCCGCAAGCTGAGCTCCGCAGTTCAACCGCAGTACCGCGGGCCGATGATGCGGCCGATCCCATCACGGAGGACGAACATGGCAGCACGCCGGGCGTGGTGGACCATTGCGCTGGCCCTCATCCTGGCGGCCTGCAGCGAGTCAACTGCCTCACCCACGGTGGTGCCAAGCGGCAGCCCGACCGCCACCGGCACCGCCGCCGCGAGTCCGGTCGCCACGCCCACCGCGGCGCCGCCCAGCAGTGAACCGACGCCGACGCCGCGGTCACTTGGGTTCACCCTGCTGGCGGCTACGGCACCGGCGGGGTACACCGAACAGATCCGCTGCTCGGGCAGGATCGGCTCGACGGACAGCGTCGCGATTGTGGAGCTACGCAAGCAATCGCCGAGCGATCCAGATCAGCTGGTGCTGCGCGACTATGCGGATCCAGCCCATCCGCGGACGGTCTGCACCTTCGGCGCGAGCCTCACCTACGGGACGCACCTGATCGATGCGCGGCACGTCGTCATCAACGCCTGCAACGATGGTGATTGCCGGAACGCGGTCGTGGACCTGCCCGACGTTCGGTACCACTGGTTCGTGCTGCCGCATCCGCGGCATACCGTCCCACAACTGGTGGCCGTGTCGCCGAACCTGGACGAGGTAGCCTGGATCAGCAGCAAGAACGATGGCACCGGACGGCGGTTGCACCTGACCCGCGCCGACGGCGATCACGCCGTGGCCAGCCTCCGCGATGTGGGCGGCCGCTGCGGCAGCCCCGAGGACTCAAAGCTCGGGGACTACACGCGCTCAGGTCGCATGATCTACGTCCTGGACGTCCCCATCGGCAGCGACGCCGTGTTGCTGGTCTTTGCCGGAATGGAGAAGCAGCTCGCGCAGCGACCCCCCGCTGGCGGTTGGCCCTACGGCAAGTGGCCCGCTTTCCCGGTCTGGACACCCGACGGCAGCACGCTTTACTTCCGTAGCGGCGGCCACGGCTGGCAGTGGAACTTGGGAGGTGGCCGACACCCATTCGCGCCCGCCGCCGATTGGCGCTATCCGACAATCACTCCCGATGGGCGTCACCTGGCGTGGGCCAGGATCCGCGAAGATGGGTTCCACGACATCTACCTGATGGACATGTTTGTCGGCGGGCAGCCCAAGCTGATCGCTCGACGGAGCACGACCCCCGCCTTCCTCAACGATGATCAGCTGTGGTTCGTGCGGGAGGGCAGGGGCGTGTGCGGAACCGGCGCCAATGATCGTGTGATCTACAGCGTCACCGAAAGGACGACTGCCGGCAGCATCATCCAGGGCGTGTGGGGCATCTGGCCGGCAACCAGCTCCAACTTCTAGCGGCCGTCAGCTCAGTGTGACCTCGGAGAGCTCCCACGTGCCGGGCACGCCGCGGAGGCTGACCGTCCCCAGCTGCCGGAAGTGCAGGTCCGTGCCGGTGGCAAGGTCGCGGACGGTGCGCGTGACCACGATCTGACGGTCATCGGCTTCGCCAAGCGCACGCGAGGCGATGTGAACCGCGATCCCGCCGATGTCGCCCTCGCGCATCTCGACCTCGCCGGTATGAATGGCAGCGCGGATCTCGAGGCCCTCATGCGTGAGCGCGTCTCGCAGGGCAAATGCGCAGCGCAGCGCCCGGGTGGGCGCGTCGAACGTGGCCAGCACGCCGTCGCCGGTGTTCTTCACGAAGCGGCCATGCCAGCGGTCCACCTCCGTGCGCGCCACCTGGTCGTGCCGGTCCAGGAGCTGGCGCCAGGCACGATCGCCCAGGGACGCGGCGCGACCGGTGGAGTCGACGATATCGGTGAACAGGACGGTCGCCAGCACGCGGTCGATGTTCTGGGCGGCCTGCAGTGACCGCGTCTGCTCTTCGTTCCAGGCGAATTGCTCAACGTACGGGCTGGTCGGCTCTTCAGACTCCGGCCGATAGGTCAGCAGCACGATGCCGGTGGGGAACACGCGCGTGTTGACGAGGTGCAGGTAGTGCAGGTCGATGCGGTCGCGGAACAGGTGCTTCCCGCTGCCGAGCACCACCGGGTAGACCGAGAGCCGGTATTCATCCACCAGCCGATGCGCCATCAGCTCGGTGACGAGATCGGCGCTGCCGTAGCACAGCAGCTCGCCACCCGGCTGAGCCTTCAGGTCGTGGACCTCTGCCGCGACGTCGCCGCGCAGCACGGTGGTGTTGCTCCAGTCAGCCCGATCGAGCGTCCGAGAGACCACGTACTTCGGGATGGCGTTCATGCGCCGGGTGAACTCGTTGTCGGCGGCAGATGGCCAGAACGCGGCCCAGATCTGGTAGGTGACGCGGCCCATCAGCAGTGCCTCGGCGCCGTACAGCTGCGACTGGTTCCACTCCTCGGCCTCGTCGTCCTGCAGGCGAAGCGCCCAGGCGTTGCGCCCATCACGGTGCTCGTCGAAGCCGGGCCCTTCGATCACGCCGTCGACCGTGAGGAAGTCGGTGACGACCAACTTCATCGGCTCATGAACCGCGAGCGGCCTTGAGCTTGCGCCAGCCACCGGCCCGATTGTTGGCGATGATCTGGCGCAGGTAGGCGAGAAGCGCCGAATCCTTGATGGGCTCGCCCTCCCGGAAGGCGATGATCCGTCCGGTCTCGTTGCCCAGGCCGCCGGTCACGATGCCGTCAGGGTCGGGCACGATCCCGCCGTCATAGGTGAACACGTTGACGTGGTCCTTGGCGGCCAGCAGCGCGATGACGTTGCCCTGCAGCACGAAGTAGGGCTGCACGCTGCGCTTGATGGTCTCCTGGATCTCCGGATCGGCCTCATGGACGAGGTCGCGCACGCGGCGACACACTGCCTGCTGCCACGCGGGCAGGGCGTCGATGTAGGCATCGACGCGAGTGTCCTTGGCGTAGTCCACCTGCTGATGCTACCGGCCGATGGTTGGTGGCCGGCGCTAGATCTCCGTTTCGACGTCGGGATTGTCCCGCGGCATGCGCAACGGGGGGCCGTCGACGCCCGGGGCGCTCAGCGGCGGGTCACTGGTCTCGGGCACGGGCCCACCGGGCTCGGGGTCCGGTTCCGGCACGGGCATCGGCTCCGGAAGCTCGGGGTCGTTGATGTCGCCGGGTGGCGTTTCGAGCATCAGGCGGTCACCTCCACCGGTCCTGCCGTGCAGGGATCGTGCCGCAGCGGTGGCAGAATGCCTCAAGGAGGTCTCGTGACGGCCACATCTGAGCCTGACATCCTCGCGACCGCGCGGGCGGCCATGGAACGGCACGACTGGCGCGTTGCCTTTGAGGCGCTATCGACGGCCGATGCGTCGACCAAGCTGCCGCCCGAAGGACTGGAGCTCCTCGCGGACGCGGCGTGGTGGACGGGACAGCTGCCGCTCGCCATCGACGCGCGCGAGCGGGCGTACGCGGGCGCGATGCGCGATGGCAACGTGGAGGCCGCGGTTGCCGCCGCCATCCGACTGGCGCACAACAACCTGCTGCGGATGGC
>DASSEC010000250.1:0-2307 GCA_035696685.1 Candidatus Limnocylindria bacterium
ACGACCGCCAGCTGGAGGACGTATTCGCCATCCAGGACGAGATCTCCCGCGCCATCGTGGACGCGCTCAAGCTGCGGTTGGGCAGCGAGGCCGACACCCTGGTGGCGCCGGCCAAGAACATCGAGGCCTACACGCTGTATCTGAAGGGCCGCTTCGTGTTCAACAAGGACACCGAGCCCTCGACCCGGAAGGCGCTCGACCTGTTCCAGCAATCGCTGCTCCAGGATCCGGGCTACGCCCGGTCGTACGCCGGCATCGCCGACTGCTGGACTCAGCTGGCCGACGACTTCGTGGTGCCCGACGACGCCTATCCCCGGGCCAAGGCGGCCGCCACCCGCGCCCTCCAGCACGACCCCGACCTGGTCGAGGCGCTGACCTCGGTCGGCAAGGTGCTGTGCTGGTACGAGTGGGACTTCGCCGGCGCGGAGCGGCAGCTCCGCCGGGCAGTGGCCTTGAACGAGAATCACGCGGAGGCCCACTGGGCCTTCGGCAGCGTGCTCCCGACGGTGGGGCGGCTGGACGAGGCGGTCGTGGAGATGCGGAAGGCGCTGGTCCTGGATCCGCTGTCCGAGGTGTACAGCCGGTGGCTCGGGCGGTTCCTGCTGTTCGGCGGCGACTACGCCGGGACCATCGCCCAGTCACGGAAGACGATGGACCTGAACGCCGACTACGCCTACTCGTACCTCGACGTCGGCGCCGCCTACCTCGAGCTGGGCGATCCCGAGGCGGCCCTCCGGTGGTTCCAGCGAGGGCAGGGGATGGACACCAGCATCCGGTCCTACGACGCCTTGATCGTGCGGGCGCTCGCCCCGCTGGGCCGTCGCGAGGAGGCCGAGGAGATCCTCCATCGGCTGGACGAGGAGTCGCGCCACCAGTACGTGCGGTCGGAGATCATGGCGATGGGATATGCCGCCGTGGGCGACCTCGATCGCGCCTTTGCCTGCCTCGAGCGGGCGTTTCAGGTGCGGTCGGCGGGGCTCATCTACCTGCACGTGGACCCCGGATACAAGCCGCTCCGGGGTGACCCACGATTCCAGCAGCTGGTGGAGCGGATCGGGCTGCGATAGGCTTGGCGCCTCTCGGGCGACCCGAGTACCATGAGGCAATAGGCGCTAGTCTGATTCCTACCCCCCCCGAACGCCATGTCAGACACCTTCGAGAGGCTCTCCGCCGCGCTCGCCGGCCAATACCGTCTCGAGCGCGAGCTCGGACAGGGCGGGATGGCACGGGTCTACCTGGCCGAAGACGTGAAGCACGGTCGCCGGGTGGCGGTGAAGCTCCTGCGCCCCGAGCTGGCCGCCATGATCGGCCTCGATCGGTTCCTGGCCGAGATCCGGACGATGGCGGCCCTGCAGCATCCGCACATTCTGCCCCTGTTCGACTCGGGCGTCGCCCGTCTCGGCGCCGGCGCCGACGGCGCCGCGATCGACCTGCCGTATTACGTCATGCCGTTTGTCGCCGGTGAGACGCTGCGCGCCCGCCTGGCCCGGGAGCGGCAGCTTCCCGTGGAGGAGGCAGTGGGCATCGCGCGTCAGGTCGCGGGCGCGCTTGATCACGCGCACCGCCACGGCATCGTCCACCGCGACATCAAGCCCGAGAACATCCTGCTGGACGACCGCGAGGCGGTGGTGGCCGACTTCGGGATCGCGCTGGCGCTGGGGGCGGCGGCCGGCGAGCGAATGACGGAGACCGGCCTCACGCTCGGGACGCCGGTGTACATGAGTCCTGAGCAGCTGGTCGGCGAGCGGGACATCGACGGCCGGAGCGACCTGTTCGCGCTCGGCTGCGTGCTCTACGAGATGCTGGCCGGCGAGCCTCCGCACCTCGGCGCGTCCCCGCAGGCCATCGCCGCCAAGCGGCTGTCGCAGACCATTCCGCCGGTGCGCCTCCTGCGCGAGACGGTGTCGCCGGCGGTGGACGCGGCGCTGGCGCGGGTCCTGGCCAAGGCGCCGGCCGATCGCTTCGCGACGGGCCGCGACTTCGCGGCGGCGCTGGATCAACCGGACGACGCCACGCCGTCGCAGGCGCCCCGACACGCGAACGCGCTGCGCCTTCCCCGCGCGCGGTGGGGCGTGATGCTGGCCGTGCTGCTGGTCGTCGTGTTGCTGGCGGATGCCGCCTGGGTGGCTCTGTTCCGGCGGACGCCGGTGTCGGCGCTGGACCCGAACCGGCTCGCGGTGGCGCCGTTCGACGTGACTGGCACCGACCTCGACGTGTGGCGCGAGGGGATCGTGGATCTCCTCGCGCGCACGCTGGACGGTGCGGGGAGCCTCCGAACCGTCTCGCCGTCCGTCGTGCTCCACGGCT
>DASSEC010000251.1:0-10269 GCA_035696685.1 Candidatus Limnocylindria bacterium
CGCTCGGTGCCGGCGCGCAGACGACCGACGTTGTCGCCGTGAGCGAGGACGATCAGCAGGCCGCAGGCCGCCGCATACGCGACTGCCGCCCAGCCCACGGCACCGGTTGCCGCCAGCCCGGCCGTGACGACGGGCGCCGCCACCCCGGCCACCAGCGAGCCCAGCGAGACATAGCGCGTCTGCCAGATGACCAGGGCCGCCAGCGGCACGACCACCAGCAGCGTCATTGGCGAGATGACCAGCATCCCGCCACCGGACGTCGCAACGCCACGCCCGCCCCGCAAGCCGATGAAGGCGGACCAGTTGTGGCCGACCACCGCAGCCACGCCGGCCGCGGCCTGGACCCACTCCGGCGAGCCGGGCGGCCCGGCCATGTACAACGAACGCGCCAGCAGCACCGCCACGGCACCCTTGGCGATGTCCAGCAGGAGGACGGTAGCGGCCCACCGCCAGCCCAGGGTCCGCAGCGTGTTCGTGGCGCCGGTTCGCCGCGATCCGGTCCGGCGCAGGTCCACCCCGCCGGCAAGACGGCCGGCCAGCATCCCGAACGGCAATGCGCCGATCAGGTAGCCGATGAGCACCAGCGCCAGGCCGCCGATTGGGCCGCTCACGCGTCCGTCAGCGTTGCAGCTGCCGTTGGACCATCCGCTGCTGCAGGAAGCGGAAAGCAACCACCAGCACGAGCCATCCCGCAAGGGCTGCCAGCCCGGCATACAGGGCGCCGGGCATGCCGCTCGGCCAGGTGATCGAGAAGCCCACCAGGCCGGCCACCACCGCACCGCCGATCAGCCACGCCAGGAAGCGTCCGGAGAGGAACGTGAACTCCCCCGCCGTGCGCTGGCGTCGCGGACGGGAGCGTGCCTGGGCGCGGCCCCGCGCCGCCGAGCTCGCCCCTCCCGGCAGGGCGTACGGATCCTGGTTCTTGGTCAAGCGCTTGTAGGCGCGTCGCTCGGCGCGAGACATCGGCTCGAGTGTACCTGCCGGCTCAGGCGTCGTCGTGCAGCGGCGGACGGCGACGGCCGGAGGAGCCCATGGCGCTGTGCTCGTCCTCGACCTTGAGCTGCACGGGGTCCGTGCCGAACAGCGCCGTCAGCGCCCAGTCGATGGCGACGCGCACCTTGCGGTTGAAGCCGGGAGTGCGGGACCAGTAGTACCCGCGCCACATGAACCAGGCGATCAACCCGCGCACGCGAATGCCGAAGACGACCCCGACGCCGGTGTGATGGCCGATGGAGGCCAGCTGGCCGAGCTGTCGGTAGCGGAACGGCTCCAGCTGGCCGCCGTCGATGTGCGCCACGATGTTGCGGGCCAGCGCCTTCGCCTCGCGCACCGCGTTCTGCGCCGTGGGCGCATGCGGCAGGCCGTCGGGATCGTCCACGTTCGGGATCAGCGCGCAGTCACCGATGGCGAACACGCCATCGCGGCTGGTGGCCATGGTCGGCTGCACCACCGCGCGGCCGGCCTTGTCAACCTCGATCCCGCACTCTGCCACCAACGGTGCGGGGCGCACGCCGCCGGTCCAGATCACGGTGCGGGTCGGGATCGTGCGTTGCTTGTCGCCCTCGCCGATGACCACCTCGTTCTCGCGGAGCTCCTTGATCGGCATGCCGGTCAGCACCTCGAAGCCGCGACGTTCGAGCTGGCGGCGGGCATAGGCGCCCATCTCGTCGGGCATCTCCGGCAGGATCCGGTCGCGCAGCTCGACCAGGTGCGCGCTGATCTCCTCCTGCCTGATCTTGGGGAAATACCGCTTCCGCACGCGACGCAGGAAGTCTTCGACCTCGCCCGCGGTCTCGACGCCCGAGAAGCCGCCACCGCCCACCACGAACGTCAGCTGCGCGCGCTTCTCGTCCGCGTTCTCCTCCAGGTCCGCGCGCTCCAGAATCTCGATCATCCGGTTGCGGAGGCTGAAGGCATCGGCCAGCGTCTTCATGCCCACCGAGTGCTCCTCGATACCCGGGATGCCGAAGGTGTGGGTCACGCCACCCAGGGCCAGGACGAGCGTGTCGTAGTGGAGCCGATGCAGGTCGCCATCCCCGCCGAGCACGCTGACCACCTTGCCGTCCAGGTCGATCTCCCGGGCGTCGCCGGTGATGCACCAGCTCGACGGCCGCTTCAGCATGCCGCGGAGCGAGTTCACCACGTGACGCGGCTCCAGGACGCCGGAGCAGACCTCGGGCAGCAGCGGGGTGAACAGCATGAAGTTGTCGCGGCTGCAGAGCCAGATCTCGACGTCGGTCCGTCTGCCCAGCCGCCGCTCGAGGGCCTGGGCGGTCAGCACGCCGGCAAAGCCACCGCCCAGGATCAGGACCCGGTGCGGCCAGGGCGGCTGCGAGCGATAGATCGTGCGCATCGACCAAATCATCGCATTCCGGGGCACCGGGCCAGGCAGGCACATCAGCCCGCCAGGTCTGCGGCCAATCCTCCACCGGACGCCCCGGGCGCATCGGTCTGTACCATACGAACCGATGGACCACCCCATGCACGACGTGTTCGACCAGTTCAAGCAGCAGCTGCCGGATATCGACCCCCAAGAGACCCAGGAATGGCTCGACTCGCTCGACGCGGTGGTCAAGCAGGGCGGCCCGGACCGCGCGCGGTTCCTCATGTACAAGCTGCTCAAGCGAGCCCGCCAGCTGAACGTCGGACTGCCGCCGCTGGTCCAGACCCGCTACATCAACACGATCTCGCCCGAGCAGGAGCCCTACTTCCCGGGCGACGAGGCGATGGAGCACCGCATCCGCCGCATCATCCGCTGGAACGCGCTGGCCATGGTGCTGCGGGCGAACACGCAGTTCGAAGGGATCGGCGGACACCTGTCCACGTATGCCAGCGCCGCGAGCCTGTACGAGGTCGGCTTCAACCACTTCTTCCGCGGAGCAGACGAGGGCGCCGGCGACCAGGTCTACTTCCAGGGGCACGCGGCGCCCGGCATCTACGCGCGGGCCTTCCTGGAGGGCCGCCTCAGCGAGGCGCAGCTGGACCACTTCCGTCGCGAGGCGCTGTGGCCGGGCGGCCTTTCGTCGTACCCGCACCCGCGGCTGATGCCGGACTTCTGGCAGTTCCCCACCGTGAGCATGGGCCTGGGGCCGATGAACGCCATCTACCAGGCGCGCTTCAACCGCTACCTCGCTGCGCGGGGGATCTCCGACACCTCGGAGAGCCGCGTCTGGGGCTTCCTGGGCGACGGCGAGATGGACGAGCCGGAAGCGCTGGGCGCGCTGGGCATCGCCGCGCGCGAGGGCCTGGACAACCTGATCTTTGTCGTCAACTGCAACCTGCAGCGCCTCGACGGCCCGGTCCGCGGCAACGGCAAGATCATCCAGGAGCTGGAATCCACGTTCCGCGGCGCCGGCTGGCATGTCATCAAGGTCATCTGGGCGCGCGAATGGGACGACCTGCTGGCGCGCGATAAGGACGGCGTCCTGCTGGCGAAGATGAACGAGACGCTGGACGGCGACTACCAGCGCCTGTCCGTGGCCGATGGTGCCTACATCCGCGAGCACTTCTTCGGCCCCGACCCACGCTTGCGGGCGCTCGTCGAGCACCTCTCCGACGACGAGCTGCCGAAGCTGCGCCGCGGCGGTCACGACTACCGCAAGCTCTACGCCGCCTATGCGGCAGCGGTCGAGCACCGCGGCTCACCGGTCGTGATCCTGGCCAAGACGGTGAAGGGCTGGACGCTGGGTCCCGGCATCGAGGCGCGCAACGTCACCCACCAGGCCAAGAAGCTCACCGTGGACGAGCTCAAGATCTTCCGCGACCGCCTGGAGCTGCCAATCCCCGACGAGCAGCTCAAGGACGCGCCCTATTACCACCCCGGCCCCGACTCGCCGGAGGTGCAGTACCTGCTCGAGCGTCGCGGTCAGCTGGGCGGCGTGCTGCCGCGCCGGATGGTCCGGCCCAAGCCGCTCCCGAACGCCGCGGACGAGGCCTACGCCGAGCTGTTCCTTGGCTCCGAGCGGCCTGCCTCGACCACCATGGCCTTCAGCCGCCTGGTGCGGAACCTGACCCGCGATCCGGAGATAGGCCGGCGCATCGTGCCCATCATCCCCGACGAGGCGCGGACCTTCGGCATGGACCCGCTCTTCAAGGAAGTCGGCATCTACAACCCGCTCGGCCAGCGCTACACGCCGGTCGACAAGGAGCTGCTGTTGTCGTACCTCGAAAAGACGGACGGGCAGATCCTGGAGGAGGGCATTACCGAGGCGGGTGCCATGGCCGACTTCACCGCCGCCGGCACGAGCTACGCGGTGCACGGCGAGGCGATGATCCCCTTCTACATCTTCTATTCGATGTTCGGCTTCCAGCGCACTGGTGACTTCGCCTGGGCCTTCGGTGACGCGCGCGGCCGCGGCTTTCTGATGGGCGCGACCGCGGGCCGCACCACCCTGACCGGCGAGGGGCTGCAGCATGACGACGGCCACAGCCACATCCTGGCCAGCGTCATCCCCAACGTCCGCGCCTACGACCCGGCCTTCGCGTATGAGCTGGCAGTCATCGTGCGCGACGGAATCCGGCGCATGTACGGCGAGGCACAGGAGGACGTCTTCTACTACCTCACCCTGTACAACGAGAACTGGCCGATGCCGCCCATGCCCGAGGGCGTCGAGGAGGGCGTGCTGCGCGGCATGTACCTCTTCCGGCCGGCCGAGCGTGGCTCACGCCACGTGCAGATCCTCGCCTCCGGCTCGATCCTGCACCAGGCCATGAAGGCGCAGCCGCTGCTGGCGGAGCGCTACGACATCGCCGCCGACCTGTGGAGCGTTCCCTCGTTCCAGCTCCTGCGCAACGACGCGCTGGAGGCGGAGCGCTGGAATCGCCTCCATCCCGATGCCGAGCCGCGGGTCCCCTACGTTGTGCAGCAGCTGGCCGGACGCGAGGGGCCGATCGTGGCCGCCACCGACTACCTCAAGGCGCTGCCGCACCTGGTGGCGCCGTGGATCGACCGGCCATTCACCGCGCTGGGCACCGATGGCTTCGGACGCAGTGACACCCGCGAGGCGCTGCGAGTCCACTTCGAGGTGAGCCCGGAGCACATCGCGTACGCGGCGCTTCACGGCCTGTGCCTCACCGGTGCCGCAGGCCGCGAGGAGCTGGCACGGGCGCTGGGTGAGCTCGGGATCGATCCGGAAAGAACCGACCCGCTGCACGCGTAGGCCGGCAGGCGCCTGCCGTCAGGCGCCGATGCGCTCGGTCCGTCCCAGCCACTGCCCGCAGCGTGGGCAGTAGTGATCGCCAATTTCGATCAGCTCGCGGCAGGCCGAGCAGCGCGGCGGCCCGAACTCAGCGACGATCCCGCGCAACCCGGCGCCCAGCGCCCGCGCGAAGCGCAGCACCCGCGGCCCGAGGCCCTGTCGGGCTGGGCTGAACGGCTCGATGACGACCGACGCACGATGCCTGACGGGCGCGCGGTACTCGTGCGGGACGGGCCGGTAGCCCTCGTACAGGTAGCGGCGCCGGGCGCCGTCGTAGGCAGCTCGCGATCGCGGATCGGTCAGCAGATGGCGAACCGCGTTGACGACCTGCATCTCCTCGTGAGCTCGCCTCGAGTGGTTGCGGTCGGGGTGAAAGGTCCGCGCCAGACGCCGGCAGGCAGCGGCGATTTCCTCGCTGTTGGCGGTGGGATCCACCTGGAGCAGGCGGTAGACGTCGCGCTCCGGTGAGTACGGCAGCAGGCTCGGGTACATCGGGTCGCAGGCCATGGTAGCCGACTCTTCCGGATCGTCGCAGGCCGTTTCGGTGCCTCATTCGGCGCGGCCAACCACGACGGTTGGATCGCAAACTGACCTCGCATGAGCATCTTTAGCAATCGGGCTTGCTAATTGCGGAAAGGGGGTTGACAGATCCTGGCAAGCCGCTTACAGTGGACCCAGACCTCATGAAACAGCAAGACCGATTATCAAATTGGAAGGAGTAAGTCCCATGTTGAACGCGCAGTTGCACTATCCAGTCTTCACCTACGAGTACCGCGCCAGCGCCAGCCAGGTGAACCCCATCGGCAAGCGCGGCCTGCGGCGCATCTTCCGGCTCGACGAGGGCCGTGGTCCCCGACGCGAGACAAGGAGCCGCTAGACATGGCACGCGACGTCATCTCGACCTGCCCCGTCTGCGAGGGCGAGCTCCTCATCTCGCGCCTCCATTGCCGGAGCTGCGGCACCGCGCTCGAGGGCGAGTTCGGCGTCGGACGCTTCGGGCGGCTCAGCAAGGAGCAGCTGGCGCTGCTGGAGAGCTTCCTGCGTGCCAAGGGGAATCTCAAGGAAATGGAGCGCGAGCTCGGGATTTCGTACCCGACCGTTCGGGGACGCGTTGACGCATTGGTCCGCGCCCTTGGCTTGGCGGATGGCGACGACGATGACGTCGAGCCGATGGAGGACGCCTTCGCTGCCGACGCCGAGGACGAGGCGGAGACCGACGCCGCCGCCGAACGTCGCGAGATCCTGGAGCGGCTTTCACGCCGCGAAATCGGCGCCGACGAGGCCGCCGCGGCCCTGCGCGAGCTGGGCGGGAGCTGATCACATGGCCACCTTCGTACGCACCCAGACCATTGAGCACACAATCGGCCAATCCGGCCGCCTCGACCTGCGGGTGACCGCCGGCGACGTCACGGTGCGTGGCACCGATGGCGACGAGGTCCGGATCACGGCCAACTTCGAGATCCGTGCAAGCTCCGACGAGGACGCAGATCGGATCTATGCCGGCGCCCAGCTGCGCGTCGCCAAGCGTGACGGCGCCCTGGTCGTCGAGGACCCCGGCGATGAGCCGAGCCTCAGCGGCCTGGTGGGCCGCATCTTCTCTGGCAACGGCCATGTCGAGCTCGAGGTACGGGTCGAGATGCCGGAGCGCGCCGAGCTGCGCCTCGAAGGCGTTTCGGGCGACCTCAGCGTCGATGGGCTCCAGGGGGAGCAGCGCTACAACACGGTGTCGGGCGATGTCTCATTGACACGCGCGGGCGGAAGCGTGCGCGCCAACTCCGTGTCCGGCGACCTGACACTGCGGGCCGTCTCCCCCATCAGCGCTCGCGCCGAGTCCGTCTCCGGCGATGTGAGCCTCGTCGGTCCCAGCATCGACGCGCTGCGGGTCAACACGGTGTCCGGCGACATGGAGATCGAAGGGCAGCTGGCGACCGGCGGGGAGCATCGCCTGGAGTCGGTCAGCGGTGACGCCGTGATCGGCCTGGTGGGCGGCGCGACCTTCGAGGTTCGCGGCATCGCCTCCGACGTGTCGAGCGACCTCGACCATCGAATCGAGGGCCGGCAGGATCGCCGGCGCGTGACCGTGGGCAGCGGCGGACCGACGGTGCTGTTCAACTCGATGTCCGGCGACCTGTCGATCAACCGACCGCGCCGGCTGGATCGCGTCGTACCGCAACCGCCCGCCGCACCCGCGCCGCCTGCCGCGCCGCACCCCGCGTCGCCGGCAAGTCCTGCGGCGCCCGCCGTGCCGCCCTCGCCTGCTGACCAGCTGGCGATCCTGCAGGCACTGGAGCGCGGCGAGATCGACGTCGAGGAGGCGAGCCGCCGCCTCAGCGGGGCAGCCGGCCATGAGTGACGAGCTCAGCACCGTGCTCCGCCTGGTGGCCGAGGGCAAGCTGTCCCCCGAGGAGGCATCCCCGATCATCGATGCGCTGACCGCGGCCCGCGCGCCCGGACCGCGGCGTCCCGACCGCGAGCCACGCGAGGGACGCGCCGCTGGGCCAGGGCGTGGACGCCGCGTGCGCATCCAGGTCAGTGAGGGCGGCCGGCGGGTCGTGGACGTGCGCGTGCCGTTTGCGTTCGCTGCCGTCGCGGCGCGGATGGTGCCGGGCATCCCCGACAGCTACGCGACCCTCATCGAGCAGGCCGTCGACAGCGAAACTACTGGAACCATCGTCGACGCCGAGGACGAGAACGGCGACGGCGTGCTGATCTCACTGGAGTAGGAGTCATGGAATCGATCAGCACCACCACTCCGTTGGCCGCTCCCGAGGAGCCCGCAGGCGCGGGACCGGCCATTCTGCAGCCGCTGCGGCTGCGGGACTTCCGGCTGGTGTTCACCGGCGAGAGCATCTCGCTCATCGGCGACCAGTTCCACTTCGTGGCACTGGCCTGGCTGGCCCTGCAGCTCACCGGCTCCGGCCTGGCCCTCGGCACGGTGCTGATGGTCGCCGCCATCCCGCGAGCCATCTTCATGCTGCTGGGCGGCGCGCTCTCCGATCGCTTCTCCCCGCGGAGCCTGATGCTCGCCTCCAATGCCCTGCGCGGCATGGTGGTGGGCATCGTAGCCGCGCTGGTGCTGAGCGGCAATGCCCAGCTGTGGCAGCTCTACGTCCTGGCCGGCATCTTCGGCGTGGTCGATGCGTTCTTCCACCCGGCGCTCAACACCATCGTGCCCATGCTGGTCAGTGAGCGGCAGCTGCCACCCGCCAACGCGCTCGTCCAGATCATGCAGCAGCTGTCCGGGCTCATCGGCCCGGCCATCGCCGGCCTGGTGGTGGCCGCCTTCCAGACCGGCCCGGCCTTCGTGGTCGACGCGATCTCCTTCGGCGTTGCCACCGTGACTCTGCTGCTGGTGCGCGGCGGACGGCGCACCGCGAGCCCGGACCCGGCGGCTGAGCCGCGCGGTGGCTTGCTGGCCGACATCCGCTCGGGCCTGTCCTACGCGTGGCGTGACCCAGCGGTTCGCTCGCTGGTGCTGCTGTCAGCTGCCTTCAATTTCGCCTTCTCCGGGCCGATCTCCGTTGGACTCCCCTACCTGGCCGATCACCGCTTCGCCGGTGGCGCGGCGCTGTTCGGGATCATGCTGAGCACGTTCGGCCTGGGTGCCGTGGGCGGCGCGCTGCTGGCTGGCTCCATGAAGCACGTCGCTCGGCTGGGGCTGGTGGTGCTCAGCATCGCCTTCGTGATGGGCATCGGGCTGGCAATCATCGGCCTGTCGCCCAACGTGTTCGTCACGCTGGCCGCGGGGCTGGCCATCGGGATCGGCGCCGGCTTCATCAACGTCCGGGTCATCGCCTGGCTGCAGCAGCGGACGCCGGAGGAGCTCCGCGGCCGGGTCATGAGCCTGGTCCTGCTCGGGGCGGTGGGCCTGCAGCCCATCGGACTCGGGGTGGCGGGAGCCATCATCGACCTCGGCGCCGTGTCGCTGATGTTCGCGGTGGCGGGCGGCATCATCGTCGCTGCCACGATCGCCGGCGCGCTGGCCGGGGTACCGAGCCAGATGACGGACGGAGCGCCGGCGTGACGCCGACGCACGAAGGGCCGGCGATCGAGGCCGTTGGCCTGGTCAAGGAGTTCGAGCGTGGCCGCCGCACCATCTGGCAGCGGCTGCGCCGCGAGCCGGACCGCCGCGAGCGATTCCGAGCCGTGGACGGCATCGACCTGCACGTCGAGCGCGGTGAGATCTTCGGGGTGCTGGGACCGAACGGCGCCGGCAAGACGACCACCATGAAGATGCTGGCCACGCTGTTGGAGCCCACCAGCGGCACCGCGCGCGTGCTCGGCTTCGACGTGGTGCGCGACGCGCGCGAGGTCCGGCGCCGGATGGGCGCCGTGCTGTCCGACGGGCGCAGCCTCTACTGGAAGCTGACCGCCCGCGAGAACCTGGACTACTTCGCCGCCCTCTACCACGTGCCGCCGGCCGAGCAGTCCGCGCGGATTGCCGGCGCATTGGCCGCGGTGAAGCTGGACGACCGGGCCGACGACTATGTCGAGCGGTACTCCACTGGCATGCGGCAGCGGCTGGTGCTCGCGCGTGCCCTGCTCCCCGACCCCGAGCTCCTGCTGCTCGATGAGCCGACGGTTGGCCTGGACCCCCAGTCGTCACGCGACCTGCGCGACCGCGTCCGCGACCTGAAGTCGCAGGGTCGCACCGTCCTGCTGACCACGCACTACATGGAGGAGGCGGACCAGCTCTGCGACCGAATCGCCATCGTCGACCACGGACGGGTGGTAGCGCTGGACACGCCGGTCGGCCTGAAGCGGACGATTGCCGCCACCGAGGTGGTCCACCTGGAGATCGCCGCCGGCACCACCGACGCCGCGCTGCTCGGGCGCCTGGAGCGGGCCGCCGGTTCGGTGGCGCGCCAGGAGCGCGACGACGGCACGCTGCAGGTCACGGTCCACGTCCGCAGTGCGCGCGACTTCGTGCCGCTGGCCTTCGACGCCGCCCGCGCCGAGGAGGCAGCCATCAAGCACGTGGAGGTCGTGCCGGTGACCCTGGAGGACGTCTTCATCTCGCTCACCGGCAGGGCGCTGCGCGAATGAGTGCCAGCCTGGCCGGCGATGTGCG
>DASSEC010000252.1:0-5007 GCA_035696685.1 Candidatus Limnocylindria bacterium
CAGGGATCGGCGATAACGGTCGACTCGCGACCCTTCAGTCGGAAGCAGGCGCGGCCGTACCAGGTGATCTCCATGGGTGCGGGCAGTGTACGGCAGACAGCACGAGAGCCGGTGCCCGCCCAATGACACCGGCTCTCGAAGGAGGGAGGGTGGAGGCAGAAACCCAACTGGATCTCCAACTCGCACGATGAAGGCTACGGAGCCGATGTGAATCCCCAACACGGCGCTCGCTTAAGAAACCTGAACCTTCCAGCCCGGCGTTGAGGGCGGCTGTCACAATGCGCCGGCGATGACGATGCTGCCGCGCCGCCTGGCAGCGCTGGCGACCATCCTCCTGGTCGCGGCCATGGTGGCCATCCTCGCCCTGCGGGCGACCGGAGCACCGGTGGCCATCGGTCCATCGGCGATGCCGACGGCGTCGGACGGCGCGCCGCAGCCGACGCCGTCGGGCCCGGGCGACCCCTTGGCCGTGTTCGCGCGCATCGAGCGGCAGGTGTCGGAGCTGCGCGGGCTGCCCCCGGCGCACATCGGCCCCCCGGAGGTCATCAGCCGAGCCGAGCTGGCCGCCGAGCTGCGGCGCATCTTCGACGAGACCTGGACGCCGCGGCAGCTGGCCGCCGACAACCTGACCCTGCGCGCCATGGGCCTGCTGAGCCAGTCGCAGGACATCCGCCAACTGACCGAGTCCCTCTACGAAGACCAGGTCCTGGGCTTCTACGACTTCGACAGCAAGCGGATGGTGGTGGTGACCGATGAGGGCCTGACCGCCGAAGCGAAGATCACCTATGCCCACGAGTTCACCCACGCCATGCAGGACGCGGCCTTCCACACCGGTGCGGAGCATGAGTCGGGAGCGGAGGAGGACGACGCATCGTTGGCCAGGCTGGCGCTCGAGGAGGGCGACGCCTCGGTTGCCATGGTGCGCTGGGCATTTGCCGGCAACCTCTCGCCGGAGGAGCTGGCCGCCGTCGGCTCCACGCCGGTCCCCGACATGAGCGGCATTCCCGAGTGGATGGTCCGCCAGCTGACCTTCCCGTACGAGACCGGGGCGGGCTTCGTGGCGCAGCTCTTCGCGCGCGGCGGCTGGGAGCTGGTCAACTCGGCCTACCGGCAGCCGCCGGCGTCCACCGAGCAGGTCATCCACGTCGAGAAGTACCTCGGTCGCGAAGCGCCGCTGGCGGTGAAGGACGAGCCGCTCGCCGCGAAGCTGGGGAGCGGCTGGCGGAACGTGGAGTCCACCACCATTGGCGAGGCGATGATCGGTATCTGGCTCACCCAGCTGGGCGTTGGCCTCCAGGACGCCACTGCCGCCGCGGGCGGCTGGGGCGGCGATCGCCTGTCGATCGCGGCCGGGCCGGACGGACAGTGGGCCATGGCCTGGCAGATCGCGTGGGACTCCCCGGCAGAGGCAGACGAGTTCGTGGCGCAGCATGCCGACATCACGGCGGACCTGCCGTTCAAGACGGTGCTGCGCCGGACCGGCGGCACGACGACGTATGTCTTCCACGCCTCGTCGGCGACGGTCATGCGGCGGCTCACGGACGCGGTGGGCCGCTGACGCGGCGGGCTACATCGACGCAGGAGCGCTGATGCCGAGCAGGCCGAGGCCGTTGGCCAGCACCTGGCGCACGGCGTCCGTCAAAGCCAGCCGTGCGGCGGAGAGATCCCGCTCCCCGGGATCGTCGGAGAGGACCCGGCAGTCGCGGTAGAAGGCGCTGAACAGCTGCGCGGCCTCCAGCAGGAAGCGCGTCAGCTCGTGGGTCTCGCGGCGAGCAGCGGCATCGGCCACGACATCGGGCAGGTCGAGCAGGCGACGCACGAGTGCCTGCTCGGCCGGGTGATGCAGGAGAGCCCCGGCCCGCGCGTCATCGGCGTCAACGGAGACGGCCTGCGCATTGCGCAGGATCGAGCAGGCCCGGGCGTGGGCGTACTGAACGTAGTAGACCGGATTCTCCGCCGACTGGCGCTTGGCCAGCTCGATGTCGAAGTCGATCCCCGTCCCCGGCGCGCGTGACCCAAAGAACCAGCGGGCGGCATCCGCCCCGATCTCGCTCAGCAACTCGTCGAGGCTGATGAACTCGCCGGCGCGTTTGCTCATGCCGATCTCCGCGCCATCGCGCACGAAGCGGACCCAGGCCATCAGCAGGTACTGGACATCCTCCGCGCGAAAGCCCAGCGCCTGGGCCGCGGCCCTGTTGCGTGCCACGGTCCCGTGGTGGTCCTCGCCCCACAGGTAGACCAGCTCGTCGAAGCCGCGGCTGAACTTCTCGGCCAGGTAGCCGATGTCGCTGGCGAAGTAGGTGGGCTGGCCGTTGGACCGGACGATGACGCGGTCCTTGGCGTCGCCGTAGCGGCTGGCCCGGAACCAGGTGGCGCCGTCGGCCTCGTAGATGTCGTCCTTGGCGCGCAGCTGCTCCAGCGCCCGAGGGACCCAGCCCTCGTCGTGCAGGGAGCCTTCGGACTTCCAGACGTCGAAGCGCACGCCCAGCGCCGCCAGGCTGGCTTCGATCCCGGACCGGACGCGCTCCGATGCCCACCGGCCCAGCACCTCGCCCGGGTCCGCGTCCGGCGCAGCCGCCCGCTCCCAGACCTCGTCCGGGACGTCGGGCACCATGGCCGTCACGTACTCGCCGACGTAGCCGTCCTCCGGCGGGTCGCGGCCGTCGTGGCGGGCGAGCAGCGAGAGGCCCAGGTTGCGCACCTGGGCGTTGAAGTCATTGAAGTAGTACTCGCGCACCACGTGATGGCCCACCGCCTCGAGAACGCGGCTCAGCAGGTCTCCCACGAAGGCGCCGCGCGCGTTGCCCACGGTCAGCGGACCGGTCGGGTTGGCGCTGACGAATTCGACGTTGATCCGATGCGGGTCGCGAACGCGCACTTGCCCGTACGCGTAGCCCGCGGCGCGAATGGCAGCCACCTGCCCGGCCACCCAGGCGGGATCGAGCTGCAGGTTCAGGAATCCCGGCGGCGCCACGCTGGCCGCGAGCACGCCGGGTGGGCTGCCGAGGTGCGTGCGCAGCGTCTCGGCAATGGCCAGCGGCGCGCGGCGCGCCACGGGCGCCAGCTGCATGGCCGCGTTGGTCGCGAAGTCGCCGTGCTCCGGCCGCGCCGGGCGCTCGATGCCGATGGGCGGCATTGCCGTGCCATCGGGGACCGGGAGCTCGCCGGCGGCGATGGCGCGATCGCGCGCCTCGGCGACGGCAGCGCGGAGCGATTCGCGGATGCTGGTCATCGGCTCGTCACTTCAGCCGCCTCTGGCCAGGCGCAGCTCCAGGGCCTGGTCCGGCGAGAAGCCGCGCAGGCCGAGGGCATCGGCGGCCACCTCGAGCAGCGCGCCCGTGGGCGCCAGCCCGATGAGCTCGCAGTGATGGATGTCGGTGCCTGCCTCGCGGGCCAGCCGCCGGATCTCGTTCACCACGCGGGCGATGCCGGTCTTCTCCCAGTCGACCAGGTTCATGCTCACCTGCGCGTGGCGCGGCTCGCCGGGGTTCTCCAGCAGGACGCCCATGGCCTGGACAGCGGGCAGCCCGCCGGAAGACTCGCGGATGGTGGTGGCGATCTGCCGCGCAACCGCCAGGTCGTCGGTCGCCAGGTTGACGTTGAACGCGATGAGCGGCTTGCGGGCGCCCACCGCCACCGCACCGCCGCGGGGATGGAGGTGGTGCGGGCCGAAGTCCGGATCACGCTCGGGGTTGACGCCGATCTCCGCCTTCAGGCCCTCGTACTGGCCACGGCGCACGTCGGCCAGCCGGCGACGCTCCGGGCGGAGCGCAGCCTCCCCGTAGAGGTAGACCGGGATGTCGAACAGCTTGGCGATCTGCTCGCCGAAGCGGCGGGCCAGGTCCACGCATTCCTCGATCCGGGTGCTCCCCAGGGGCACGAACGGGATGACGTCGACGGCGCCGATGCGCGGATGCGCGCCGGTGTGTTGCTCCATGTCGATGAGCTGGATCGCGCGGCCGACGGCCGCCGTGGCGGCACGGACCACCGGCTCAGCGGCGCCGGCGAAGGTCACCACGCTGCGGTTGTGGGTTTCGTCACGGGAGTGGTCGAGCAACGTGACGCCATCGATCTGGCCGACGGCGCGGACGATCTCGTCCACCACCTCCGGCCGGCGGCCCTCCGAGAAGTTCGGGACGCACTCGATCAGGCTGACCACCAGCCGATGTTACGGCGTGCCCGCTCGCCTAGGCGTCGGCGGCCGCTGCCTGCCGTGGGTCGTCGCGTCCGATGGGGTCCGGGTTCACGCCGCGAGCGCGGGCCAGGCGCTCCGCGACGAGCTGAATGGGGCGAGCGGTCCCCAGGCTGACGGCGATCGCCCGCGGCAGCACGTCGTGGCCGGCGAGCGGCACCGCCAGGCGGCCGGCAGGCGTCAGGTCGGCGGGCAGGTCGTCCCCGAGGTCGGCCGCCACGATGGCGGCCGCCGGCATGCCGAGCGCCTGCGATGCGCGGAGGACACCGAGCGTGCGCTCGACGACCGCGGCGCCACGCGCCTCGGCATCCGTCAGAACCGCCACCAGCCCGGTGCGCTCGTCGGCAGAGGCCAGGTGGCCGTGGCGGATCGTCTCGAGCTGGTGCGCCACCGCCGGCAGGTGGGCGCCTTCCTCGACCTTCAGCGCGAGCTCGCGGGCCGCCGGATAGTCGAGCCCGGATCCCACGGCGACCAGCCGGCTGCATGCGCCGAAGGCGGACGCGATCGACTCCGCTCCGGGGGCATCGTCGGCGGCGTCGATCACGGCCCGCACCGCGATGGGGTCGAGCACCGCGCCACGGACGGCCATCGCCAGCGCGGCGCCCGCGACCAGCGGGGAGAGGTAGCCGACGGTGTGGCACCAGCTCTGGTCCTGCTCGCCGGTCGCGACGGCAACGTGCGCGATGGCAGCTCCCGGCGAGCGACGGCTGACGGTGATCAGCGCCGTGGCCGCACCCGCCTCGCCGGCCCGTCGCAGCGCCTCGTTGGTGGGGGCCGTGCCACCCTCGTGCGAGATGGCCAGCACCAGGCCGCTC
>DASSEC010000253.1:0-5737 GCA_035696685.1 Candidatus Limnocylindria bacterium
CTCCGAGGGCGCCTGCCCGAACTGCAACGGCCTGGGCAAGACGTACACCAGCCTCGGGTTCATGGCGGAGGTCGTGAGCATCTGCGAGGTCTGCGAGGGCCGCCGCTACACCGACGACGTGCTCCACTATCGCCTGCGGGAGCGGAACATCGTCGAGGTCCTGGCGATGTCGGTGGAAGAGGCACGCGACTTCTTCACCGAGAAGCCGGTGCGCGTCATGCTCGACCGCCTGGCCGATGTGGGGCTGGGCTACGTGTCGCTCGGCCAGGAACTGAGCACGCTGTCGGGCGGCGAGCGCCAGCGCCTGAAGCTCGCGATCGAGATGTCCGGGGACACCGAGGTCTACGTCCTCGACGAGCCGACCACGGGGCTTCACATGCAGGATGTCGACAGCCTGATTCGCCTGCTCGATCGGCTGGTGAGCAGCGGGCGGACCGTGATCGTGATCGAGCACAACCTGGACGTGGTCGGCCGCGCGGACTGGGTCATCGACCTGGGTCCCGGCGCAGGTCACGACGGCGGGCGGGTCGTGTTCGAGGGGACGCCCGCGGACCTGGCGCGAGCCGATGACTCCCTGACCGGGCTGCACCTGCGGCGGCGGCTGGGAGCGCCGGCCACCATCCCGACCCACTGAAGCGCAAGCGGCATGCGCCGGCCGAGGCTCCCCGGCGCCTATCGCGAACTGCTCGCCAGCCCCCCGACGCGCCTGCTGCTGGGCGGCCTGGGCGTCTCCTCACTGGGCGACGGGATCAGCACGGTCACCATCGCATGGCTCGCCGTCGGGATCGCGCCGGCAGGCTCGCTGGGACTCTACGTCGGGCTGGCCGTTGCGGCCTACACGTTGCCCGGGGTCATTGGCGCGCTGACACTCGGCCCACTGCTGCGCGGGCGACCAGCCCGCGCCATGGTGCTTGTCCATTCCGTCCTGCGCGCCGGCAGCCTTGGTCTCATCGCGGCGCTGGCGGCCATCGGCGCCTTGAACCCGGCGGCCTATCTCGCACTGCTGGCCATCTCCTCGCTGATGGCTGCCTGGGGCAACGCGGGCGAGTACACGATGCTGTCCGCCCTGGCCGGGCCCAACGGACGGTTTGCGCTCAACTCGCTGGCCAGTGCCCAATCGTCGCTGGCGTACATCGTCGGACCCTTCCTGGCTGGCCTGCTGCTGACGATCTTCAGCCCCGGCTGGATCCTGCTGCTGGATGCCGCCTCGTTCGTGGTCCTCGGCCTTGCCGCCTGGCTGACACGGGCGAACGCCGGCGCGGCTGACGGCCCGGTGGACCTGCGCGCCGCCGAGACGGGGTTCCGGCTGTTGCAGCGCCGCGACCTGCTGAGCCTTACCGCGCTCACGTGGGTCTTCTTCTTCCTCTACGGCCCCGTGGAGGTGGCGCTGCCGGTCTACGTTGCCCACGACCTCGATGCCTCGGCACAGCTGCTAGCTGCGTACTGGACGGCGTTCGGCGTCGGCGCACTCGCCTCGAACCTGCTGACCGGGGCGTTGCAGGCCGGCAACCTGCGGCGCGTGGCGCTCCTCATCGTCGCCGGTTGGGGGGCCTGCCTGCTCCCGTTCCTCGGCGCACCGATCCCGGTCACGCTGGTCTTCTTCGGCCTGGGTGGGGTGGTCTACGGACCGTTCGTCCCGCTGACCTTATCCCTGTACCAGGCGGCCACGACCGAGCCGAACCTGCCGTCGCTGCTGGCAGCGCGCAGCGCGGTCATGCTGGTCTCGACGCCGCTTGGCACGGCGCTGGGCGGACCGATCGTGGGCGCGCTGGGCGGTGCCGGGACGCTCGTCGTCTCGGGGGTGGCGACGATGCTCCTGGCAGGCGCCGCTGCGCTGGCGTGGCGCGAGAGCGCGCCGGAGCACCGGGGCCGGCAGGAGGATCGATCTCCGTCGCCCTAGCGGCGAGCGACGTCGAACTCAGCCGGTGGCGAACAGTCGCAGTACTGCCACAAGCATGATTAGCGTCCCGATCAGGGTCGCTATCCGAATGCGACGCGCATCCCAGCTTCTCGAAATCGAGGCTGCAACGGGAAGCGCGCCAACCGCAATGGCCGCGTACACGACGTGCAGCAGCTCGCGGGGACGCGCGCCGCCCAGCAGGAGCCCGAGGCCTCCTGCGATGGTCACGAGGAGCGCGATGATCGCGACACCGCGGAGACGAGAGCCGGCCGGCGGGTCGACGGACCGACCTCTGAAGCTCCAGGCGCTCTCGACCACGGCGCCAGCCAGGAGCACGGCGCTCACGATTGCCAGCCAGCGATGGAGCTCGAGCGCCACCTGCTGTCGTCAACCCGCTTCGTTGATGAGACTCTCCAGGACCCCAGCGATGAGGACGATCCAGAAGATGGCCATCGCCCCGAAGGCCCACCCTCGCTGACGCCAGCTGAAGGCCGTTGCGAAGCTGTCCGGTTCATGCCTCGCCCGATCGATGAACGGGATCGCAAGCAGCGCAACCAGGAGGACCAACATCCCGAGCATGGCGCCCCAGATGTCGGGGTCGATTCCCAGATTCGCCGCGATGATGTTCATGCCGCGGGTCCAGCTGATCGGGAACGTCGGTTTGAACCCCAGGCCTCCGGGGTCCTCATCGGTCCCGAACAGCGGGGACGACGAGAGCAACTGCGGGGCGGTCCCGGCATCGCGAGGAACGAAGATCGCAATCAGCAGCACGATCCCCAGGATGACCCCGCTCCAGATCAGCCAGCCACGGAGGTGCTCGCCGAAACCTGACGTGCGGCCGCTGGCACGCACCCAGAACGGCACCGAGATGCCCTTGAAGCGGATGAGCAGGTAGTGCCAGGCGATGAAGGCTCCGAGCGCAATCGGAACGATCGAGACGTGCAGGATGTACAGCTGCACCAGCTTCTCGGTGGCGGTTGGGATGGAAAGCAGGGCGTCGGACGTGTAGCTGAACGCATTCGCCAGACCCACGGCATTGAGGACCTCGGAGACGTTCCACGGCACCCCGAATCCGACCTCGTCCCAGTGAAGCGCCTCACCGGTCAACGAGATCACGAACGTCAGACCTGCCAGCCCAACGCCGATCAGCCACAGTCCCTCCTTGCCGCGTCGGTAGCCGCCCGTGACGAAGACTCGCAGCATGTGAATCATCACCAGCCCGAAGATGACGAACGAGTTGAAGAAGTGGAAGTTCAAGATGACCGACCAGCCACCGGTCGCCAGCAGGTGCTGGGTGATGCCGTAGGCCTTGTCGGCGTCGGGCACATAGACAAGTGACAGAAGGAAGCCCGTTGCGATCTCCAGCACGAGTGAGATCGCAAGCACTCCGCCGAGCAGGTACCAGATGCTGTTCGATTCGACGGGGATCAGGTATTCCGTGACGAGCTGGCGGAACCCGAACTGGTCCGACAGTCTCGCGAATACCCCCCGTCGCTCCTGAGGTTGGGTCCGCTGCGTGGCTTCCATGACGTTCACTGTCCTCGACTCGCGCTTCGCCGACGGTGGCGCACCTGATGGAATCCGGGAAGCGTTGACCCGGCGTTGAGTGCGCGCCAGTGCCGAATGGCACATCGCCATGAGATCCACCAGCCTCGCGGCAGCCCGAAGTACGACGAGGCGTCGGCCAGCGGATTGTTGGCCCCGCGAGAAAGGCCCAATTGGCACTCGCCAGCGCTCGCGCAAGCGAAGAGGCTTGCCGATGAGCTTCATGTGCGAGCGTTCAATGGTTGCGACAAGCGCCTCCATGCCGAGTCACGACCGTGCAGGCGATCGGCCATCGGCAGAGCGGGCTGATCCGCTCCCCTGGCTGCTGGACGAAGACGCGCCGGCGGTCCGGCATTTGGCATTGCGTCAGCTGCTAGACCGTCCGAGCCAGGATCCAGAGGTTGTCCAGGCCCAGGCGGCCGCCATGGGCTCCGACCCAATCGCCGCCATCCTTGCCGCCCAGCAGCCGGACGGCTACTGGGAGAAACCGGGCCCGGGCTACGCGACGAAGTATCGGGGGACAGTCTGGCAGCTCATCTTCCTCGACCAGCTGGGTGCGGATGCCGCCGACGACCGGATCCGGCGCGCCTGTGCGTACGTGCTCGATCACACGGTCGCGACGTCGGGCGGATTCGGCGCCTCAGGGGCCCTGGGCGCCAACGCTCCTCCGCCCTCGGCAGTCATCCATTGCCTGAATGGCAACCTGCTGCGTGCACTCATCGGCTTCGGCTGGCTCGACGACCCGCGGGTCCAGCGCGCCATCGAGTGGCAGGCTCGCGCCATTACCGGCGAGGGGGTTGAGCGCTGGTATTCCACCGGCACGAGTGGACCTGGCTTCGCTTGCGCCGCGAATGAGAAGCTGCCCTGCGCGTGGGGCGCCGTGAAGGCCCTACTCGGCCTGGCTCGCATCCCCCCGGGTCAACGCTCGCCGTTGGTCGAGCACGCGATCGACGCCGGCGCAGCATTTCTGCTCAGCCGCGACCCGGCCGTTGCCGACTACCCGATGGGTTGGGGCAACCAGCGTCCCAACAGCTCCTGGTTCAGGCTTGGATTCCCCTCCGGGTATGTGGCGGACGTGCTCCAGAACCTCGAGGTGCTGGCGGAACTGGGTCACGGGGACGACCGCCGCCTTGCCCCCGCGCTCGATTGGCTACTCACAAAGCGAGATGCGAGCGGCCGCTGGCGCAATGAGTACGCGTATCACGGCAAGACGTGGGTGGACTTCGAGCGCCAGGGTCAGCCCAGCAAGTGGGTCACGCTCCGCGCCGAGCGTGTCCTTCTCCCGGTTGCGCCACCAGCGAGCAGCGGGAATCAGTCGAAATCGCTCGTCCAGTAGAGGGCGTGAGTCCCGCACTTTCGTGTCCATCGGCCCTTGCGGCTGGCGTTTCCTCCGCGCACCGTCCCCCACATCGGCGCGATCCGCCCGTGCGATGCCGGATCGGGGCCGGAGGAGGATGTGCCCGGCGATCAGCGCTCTCGTGAGGACGCTCCCGGGTGGCTCCTGCCGACCCATCCATGATGGCAGGCACGGGAGCGAAGGGAGGTGAGCATCCACGGCGCCAGGCTGGCCATGGCGTGATCGGTCGTGGTGCGTGATATCCCTTTGGGAGGAACGCTGATCATGTACGCAGTAGCTCATGCCCCACGAGCTCTCGTGGCGGCTCTCGGGATCATCCCGTTGCTGGCAGCCCAACTCATCGTTGCGGCGCCCGTCGCAGCCAGTTCGTTCAGTGGCGGCATTTCGCCAACCATCGTCGGTGGCCTTGCCGACCTGAACGGCGACGGCACGGCCAACGCGAGCGACGACGCAAATGCGTTCTACGGAGATACCGGCATCATCGACGGCAAGCTCGACTGTGATGCCTGGGGTCCGATCGCCAACGACGGCAGCCAGGGCGACGGGACCATAGGCACCTCGGACGATTGCGCGCTCGTCGGCTATGACGGCACGCCGGACGGTGTGACGATCTGGGTGGCGGACGGCGTCTTCCAGACCGGAAACGGGCCGCTGCCGACCGTGTTCAACGCGACCGACCCCGACAACGCAGACGTCGGCGACTCGGACTTCGCCTGGTCCACTATCGACGGCCGGGTGGATGCAAACGGCAACGAGTCGATCGACGGTCAAGACTGCAGCATCGGGCTGGCCGGCTACGACATCCTTGGCAACGACGGCTCGAATCCATGCGGGTTCGCAACGCCGCCGAACACCGCCAACAACGGCCTCGTCGATCTGAACCGTGACCAGCAGATCACGAGCGCCGACTCCTGCTCGAACGGCTGCTTCTTCGG